>JAFOTA010000141.1 GCA_017421145.1 Treponema sp. | reverse complement strand
CGATGCAGTCCTTTGCGACCTCAAAGTTTGGACCGTGATCCAAGTGGAGGGCGATCGGAATGTCGCATCCGAGTTCATGTGCATACTCGACAGCACCGCGCGCCATGTTGCGGAGGATGAACTTGTCGGCATAGTTGCGTGCGCCCTTTGAAACCTGGAGGATGACAGGTGACTTTGACTCGACGCAAGCCTGGATGATTGCCTGCATCTGTTCCATGTTGTTGAAGTTGTATGCAGGGATAGCATACTGACCCTTCATTGCAGCTTCAAACATGTGCCTTGTGTTTACGAGACCAATCTCTTTGTAACTGAACATAAATTACTCCTAATCTATTTTTTTGATAGATAACATATACAGAATACACTCTTTGGGACTAAAATGCAAGGTTAGTGAACGCTATCGTGAAAAAAGTGCGTCCATGGGTGCCTCTACCGTAATGATTTCACCGGTCACAGGATGCGGAAAAGCAAGGGAAACCGCGTGGAGCATTATGCGTCCGTTGTTTTCGGAAAATCCCCTTATGCCGCCGTAAAGACCGTCACCAACGATAGGAAGCCCGGCAGATGAAAGATGCACCCTTATCTGATGCGTCCGTCCGGTATGTAGAATGCAGTCAACGTAGATAAATCCGCCTTTTTTACCTGCAACGAAAAAATCTGTCCTTGCATACTGACCGCCTTTTTCTTCCGGAAGGATCCCTATCTTGCACTTCGCTGATTTTGGAGAAATGCGTCCGATGTAATTTTCCACGCTAAAGGATTCCTTCACTGATTCCGGCTTGCTTGAAAAGCACACTGCCCTGTATTTTTTCTGCGCCGTATGATCTTCAAACATATCGTGCACCTTTGCGTTCACTGCCCTGGTCTTGGTAAAAAGAAGGGTTCCCGATGTCTCGCGGTCAAGCCTGTGCATGATTCCGGCATACGGAGGATTTCTGAGCGTAGGATTTTTTTTCCATAAATATTCGACCACTGCCTGATGCATGGAACGCCGGCTTTTTACGACGGTTTCTTCGGTCGGAATAAACGGAGGCTTGTTCACGACTATTATGCTTTCGTCCTCAAAAAGAACGTCTTTCTGCTCAAGGGTAAAATCAATATCTCCCGGATCTTTTTCGTAAAAAAATTTTTCCTCGTCTATCAAGGCTTCAACTTCGCTTCCCTTTTTCACGGTGAACGAAGCTATCCTGCACTGCCTTCCGTCAACCTTCACGGCTCCTGCAACTATAAGCCGCCTGATCTTGCCGTTGGAAATCTCCTTTCCTGAAAAGATTTCCGGAATCTTCGTCCGTAAAAAAACATTCAGAAAACAGTCTTCCTGCAAAGTCCATTTCAAATCCTTCATGAGCGTAATTCTACAACCTAAGAATTCATTGGTCAACGGGAACATTCAAAAGTGAATTTTTTAGAGGTGAGTTCCGCTAATAATTCGATTAAAAAATGACGCAGCCTGGCTTATAATCTATCACATGGAAAACATTAGAAGAGTTTTTATGAAAAAGGCTGACTGCTCGCTTGATCTCGGAGACGGTAGCGAACGCGGTTTTTACGTCGATCAGGATTACATACTCCGCAAGCTGCACAAGCCCCACCGTGGGATATCGCTCATGTACACATATTATCCCACAGACGAAGGATGGCCGCTACGGGCAAGCATTGCATTTCCGCAGAAAACACCGGGCGGTGCGTGGGACTATCCGTATGAAGATTATTTTCCGTACAGGGGCGGCGTTGAAGGACTGCGCGATGACGAGCCTTTCAAGTTCATGAAAGAAATCCGTGCGCATGGTCAGGATGTTGTTCTCACAATGACTATAAACCCGCTTTTGGATGACGAATACATAATCGCCGTGGCAAAAGATTTGCGTCCTTACGGCAGGGTTCTTCTCAGGATAAACCATGAATGTACAGGAACATGGTTCTGTTTCGGAAAGCGTGCTGATTACCAAAAGGTCGCCGATTTCTTCGTCAGGTGCTGCAGGATTTTCCATAAGCATTCACCGAACGTAAAGCTCATCCTCTGCGCCGGCATGTGGGAAGAGGAAAGCGGAAAGATTGAGATGGAAGACATTTTCTTGGAAGCGTTCAAGGAAGCAGATTATTGGTCGGGTGACCAGTACCTTGCGCTCCACTGGGGATGGCCTGCGGACGTTGCGCTCAAAGGCGGAACCACATTCGCTTGTCATGACGTGGATGCAGTGTATGAAAAGGCAAAGAACACATGGAAACGACTCAAAACGATAACCGGTCAGGAAAAACCGATGCTGCTTTCAGAGCTGAATGCCGACGGTGACGTTACGGGTCCTTATGAACAGGCCGCAATGATGAAGCACTTTATGGAACGCCTTCAAAAAGATGAGGAAAAATGGCTGAGCGGATTCACTATGTACCAGTTCAGGGACGACGGAAGGCTCGGGCTTGAAATAACCGACCCGAACAACAGCGGCATAGGTATTGAACAGCCTCTTCTTTCAGTCTACCGCAAGGAGCTTCACAAGGATTTTTTCAGCAAAAAATTGATTTCCGGGGAACCAGTTTCCCTTCCCTGCACCCTGAGATGGGGAAATGCAGATGATTCAGACGGAATAGAAACGACTCTGCACCTGGAAAAAAATCCGCATTATGCAGAGCTTTATTTTGATTCCCCCGACCTTCTGGACATGAACCTCATGATTGAATTCGGCGGATACTGGTTCTACAAAAAACCGGGCGTAAAATGCATTGACATGATGAGCCGCTTCTTCGACAATCCCGTATCTTCACCGGAAGACATAAAGCTCAGGATATTCGCTCCACCGGCTTCCGGCATGAACAAAAGCGAGGGAGGAAATCCTTATGAAGATGCAGACGGCGACTGGATGAACAACCAATACACCGAGCTGAAATCATTCCCAAGGATAAGGATTGAATATGAGCCTGTAATGTAAGTTAATAAAAATCCCCGGAGCCTGTTTTAAGTCCCGGGGATTGTTTTAAAGGCTTTTGTGATTACGGAACGGCGGTTACTTAGTCACAGTGCATGACGAACCTACGCAGTTTCCTTTTTCGTCACGTCCCAGAGTAGTCTTTGAGAGATCAATCTTTGTGAAGAGTTTTTCAAGATGAATATCAGCGTTATCAATCTCTTTATTATGAGCAATCCAATACTGCTCCTTCATGTCGTAGGTTCCATAATTGATTTGTTTCGTCGTCTTATCCCTGAAATATGCATACGGATAAACGGTGTTGAAGAAAACATAGAATCCGTCCAAATCTTCATAAGTTTTCCTTGCGTTATAGGTGGCATTCGGATCATAGGGAAGCCCCTTTGAATTAAGGAACTGAGCCTGGGGCGTTCCACCGCTTGAATTTGATCCGCTTCCGTTATTCGGATTTGTTCCCGCACCCGGCGGCGTAACCTCACATGTACGACCTACGCAGTTTCCTTTTTTGTCACGGCTCAAAGTCGTTTTTGAAAGATCAATCCTTGTGTACAATTTTTCAAGGGGCAAGTCGGCGTCAACAATCTTCGCGTTGTAGTCAACCCAATACTGATCCTTGTAATTGTATGTTCCGTATGTGATTTTGTTGTCCTTAGGATTACGGAAATAAATGAGTCCGGAAGATGTGTTGAACACAAGCTTGAATCCTCCGAATGTCTCTCCGTTCATCTTCGTGTTGACCACAGCAGTCGGATCATATGGAAGACCGATTGAATTCCTGTACACCGCCTGTGCTGCCCCTCCGTTTCCGTTGTTCGTGTTGTTTGTGTTTCCGTTGCCAGTGTTTCCGTTTGTATTGCCGCTGTTTCCAGTGTTTCCGCCCTGTGAAGATGATGACTTTACTGCGGCCTCTATCTCCTTTGCAAGAAGAAGAACCTTGTCGGCACCATATCCTCCGCAGCATTCAACATACTGAATCTTATTGTTTGCATCGATATAAACGGCAAGAGGCTCATGTGACACCGAAAGATTTGCAGGAACCATCTTCCTGTATTTTTCAAACGAAGATGCATAAAACGTGTCAGAAGCTCCGTATGCGAATTTTATCTTTTTGGAGCTGTCATTGTCTTTTGCATACTGCTCCATGAGATTCTTTCTTGCCCTGTCCGTAGGAATCACATAGATGTCAATGCCCTTATAATCATCTATTATATAACCGAGGCTTCTTACCAAAGCTGCAGAAACACCGCTTGTCGTGCTGCTGGCCGGATCAATGAAAAGCAGAATCTTCATTTTTCCGTTCGCAAAATTTGTCACAGTGCTTCCCTCAAGGAGATAATATGCCGTTTTCGAAAAATTCGCCGTGTTCAAAAGCTCAAGTCTTGATTCGGTCAAAAGTTTTCCAGAATTATTGACAAAAGGCTGTCCTCCCTGATTCTGAGCGCCTGCTGATGATGAGCGTCTTGTTCCAGTGGCCGCCTCTATCTCATTTACGCGGGAAAGAAGCTTGTCCGCAGTGAGCGTGCTGTCGCTTTCAACATACTGTACCTTGTTGTTCGCATCAATATAGACAACAATCGGAAGAGCGACCGTGCTGCCGAGCTTTGCCATGCTTACATAAGACCACATCAAATTGTGATGCTTTACGCCCGTGGCATCAAAGGCAAATTTTATTTTCTTGGACGGATCATTATCCGATGCATACTTTCGGACTTCGGATATGAATCCCTTGTTCATCTCTACCTCGATGATATCAATTCCATTCAATCTGTCATAGGAGGAGCTGAGGTTCTTCGTTATATTCACGCATGGAGAACATGTAGTCTCAAAGAATATGAGAACCTTCGATCTTCCTGATGCATAATTGTTTGAGACCGTGCCGTCAAGCATGTAGAAATCAGTCTTAGCGGCATTGCTTGCATTCATGAGCTTAAGACCGGATGATGCGGAAGTCTGTCCAGGGTTTGTATTCTGATTATTTCCGCCGTTGTTTGTATTACCGTTATTCGGAACCGTCACATAACAGACTGCTCCTACGCATTTTCCTTTTTCGTCACGTCCGAGGGTAGTCTTTGAAAGATCAATTTTCTTGTACAGCTTCTCAAGGTGGATTTCCGCCGTGTCAATTTCTAGGTTGTGTCCAATCCAGTACTGCTCCTTGTAGTCATAGGTTCCATAGTTTTTCATATGAGTTTCCGCATCCCTGAAGTATGCGTACGAAAATTTTGTGTTGAAAAATACATAGAACCCGTCAATTACAACCCCGTCTTTTGACCTGTCGATCACTGCATCAGGGTCATAAGGAAGACCTTTTGAATTCAGCTTCTGAGCAGAGTTCTTTCCGCCGTTTGAATTTCCCCCGGAATTTGATCCGTTTCCGTTATTTGAGTTTCTGCCGTTGTTGTTATTGCCGCTGTTTCCGTTTGAATTATTATTTCCGCTTGAATTGCCGCCGGAATTTGATCCGTTTCCGTTGACCGTACTTCCGCCGTTGTTTGTGTTGCCGTTGGAATTTCCGTTGTTTGTATTGTTTCCTGTATTATTGTTTGTGTTTCCGCTGCCGGGGTTTGTGGAACCGTACTTTTTTACGGCATCCTCAATCTCCTTGACATGCGCAAGGATTATATCCGCGGTGATTCTTCCGTCAGCCTCAAGATACTGAAGCCTGTTGTTCGCATCAATGTAGACTATGGTAGGAGTTCCCGCTTTTGTTTCCCCGATGCTGTACAGATAGTTAAACAAGGGCTTGGCCTCGAGATTTCTGTCACCATAAGCAAATTTTATTTTTCCCGACGGATCGTAGGTTTTGGCATAATACTGAATCTCCGGCACGGTTGCATTAGAGACTTCTACTTCATAAAAGTCTATTCCGCTGAACCTGCTGTAGGAATTTGCAATTGATCTTGTCAGATACTTGCAAGGTAAGCATGTAGTCTGGAAGAAAAGAAGAACCTTTGTCCTTCCATTTGCGACGTTGTTCACCTTTCCGCCGCTAAGAAGGGTATATTCTGCTTTATCAATGTTCGGAAGATTAAGAAGCTTGAGACCGGATGCCGTTACAAGCTGTCCTGAGTTGGAATTGTTATTATTTCCGCCGTTGTTTGCATTGCCGTTGTTTCCGGTATTTCCGCCCGTGTTTGAGGAACGTGACGTGCCTGTTGCAGCCTCAATCTCCTTTACATGCGAAAGGATTTTGTCCGCCGTGATTCCGCTTCCGCTCTCAATATACTGGAGCTTGTTGTTCGCATCAATGTAAACTACGACCGGCAATGTTATGCTCTCTCCCCGCTTCCTGTATCCAACGCTGTACATGTAGTTCCACATTGAGCTGTTGTTTACGGTACCGCTTGTATCATAGGAGAATTTTATTTTCTTTGAAGGATCATAGGTTTTAGCATAATTCTGTGCCGCGGTCTTGTCGGCTCTTTGTACTTCCATCTCATAGATGTCGATTCCGCTGAATTTGTCGTAGGACTTTCCTATGCTTGTCGTCGTTGAGCGGCAGTTTGTGCAGCTGGTCTTGAAGAATACAAGAACCTTTGTCTTTCCGTTTCCGACATTGTTAACCTTGGTTCCGTCAAGCAGAGTATACTCGGTTTTAGCAAGGTTCGCGGCATTGTAAAGCTTGAGTCCTGACGATGTGATGAGCTGATTTGAGCCGCCGCTGTTATTGTTTGAGTTGTTATTATTGTTTGAATTGTTGTTGTTTGAGTTTCCGTTGCCGTTATTGTTTGAATTACCGCCGTTATTTCTGTTTGTGCCGGAGCCTGATGAGCGGATATCCAGCGGAAGAGTTGTATTCGCCCTGTTTGCGGAAGACGCTGCATTTTCCCATGCAAATGTGTTGGATGCATTGACACTATAATATAAGATTCCCGTATTACCGCCGGAGCTTCCTGCTCCCATCCTGTAAATCGCAAGCTGTCCGGTTTTTGTAGGCTTTACTTTGGCATCTTTTCCGCTTGTCAAATAAACCCAATCGCCGTCGACTGAAATATAATAACGCTCGGATGACGGGAAAGTCATATTGAATGTATATTCCGTGTTCTGCTTAAGATTTGCGGAAAGAGGAATCTTATTGATTACAAGTCCGCCGTCTTTTACTGCATTGATGAATGAGCTGTATTCATTGAAATACCATGCCTTGTTGTGGGTCATAAAGAACTGGTAAAGCTCCTTTCCTGTGACTCCAGCCATATATATGGACGGATCGATGCGCGGCGTAGAATCAAATTTTGCCTGCGTGACGGCCGGTGAAAGGCACTGATATTTTGAATCTTTCGGGAAGTGGCTGAAAATCATGACATAAGGATCCACATCAAACCATGCATCCTTGAATTTTCGTGTGAAGGTGTCACCGTTTGTGTCTCCTGCTCCCCATGTAGCGTCAAGTAAAATGTCTCCGCTTGAAAGATGGATTATGTTCCATCCGTGATTTCCGTAACTTTTTCCGTATGTATGGAGATATTTTTTGTCGTATCCTGACACATACTCGCAGTCCAGTCCGGCAACCTTGCAGAGCTCGCAGCACAGGCGTGAATATCCCTCGCACACACCGTTTCTGTCGTTCCATGTCTCACGCGCTATTCCGGCATAATAATCATCGAGGCTTCCCGTAATATATGTTGTTCCTGTTTTTGCTTTTGCCGTGTTGTAGCTTATGTTGAAAGCAAGGAAGTCAAAGATTGCCCTTGCCATTTCCTTGTCGGTCTTTGATTTTGCCGTAATCTTTGTCACCGCATCCTTATAGCTCATGGACACCGGGATGCTCAGCGACTTTACATAATTGTCTATCTCGTCATATTTAGTGACAGATGATTTTGCATTCCTTGAAAACATGACATCCGCATTTGTCTGGGCAAAAACGCCGCATGTAAAAAACGAAAGCACGATCAATGAAAGATAAAAACGCTTTTTTAAGTTCATAATTTCTCCTCTCCTATAAATAACTGCACAAAAAAAGCAACTGAGTAAAATCCACATCAGCCGCCATGATTTTTACGACTCCCTGAGAATATAACATAGAAATAATCAGCAGGTTACTTCAAGAAATTATACTATCCGGTCAGCAATATTGTCAATTTTTTTGAAAACCATGCATCCGGGAAATCATACACGGCATTCTGAATCAGCATGTTACGCAGTTCCCACAAGATTGTTTTTATTATATACTAAGCCAGATATTTCTTAGGAGGAATACGATGAAAAAAAATTTGGGAAAAGTTCTTCTCATGACTTTGGCTCTTGCACTTGCAGGACTTACATCTGCAGCCGCAAAGGAAAAGGAAACTTACAGAAGCGTTCTTCAGCAGTACCTTGAAATTACCGGCACCACGGCAAACGTCAGCACAGCAAAATCACAGATGCTCGATCTTTACAGGAAACTCATGCCGGACATGCCCGAAGAAGTCTGGGAGATTTTTGACGAGCGTTTTGATGCAATCTACACGGACAATCTGCTGGACATTTATGAGCCGATCTACAAAAAGCATCTGACCATAAGCGACCTGAAGCAGATAATCAAGTTCTATGAATCACCCGTAGGAAAAAAACTGACTCAGGCAACACCTGAGATGCTGGTAGAAAGCATGGAAGCCGGTGCAGAGCTTGGTCAAAAATTAAGCGAAGAGATCATCGAAATTCTTTCAGAACTCGATTATGAAGATTTTGAAGATTAGGGCTACCAAGGCCATCGGAAAGATTCTTCTGAAAACACGCGGATGAAAACACTAAGGACTGCCTTTCAACGGGCGGTCTTTTTTTTATATTTATGATTTATGCGGCGGACATAAAAAAACTCCGTTCCGAGAATACGAAACAGAGCCGTTACAAGCGGTCCCTACGGGAGTCGAACCCATCTTTAGAGATTGAGAATCTCTCGTCCTAAACCGATAGACGAAGGGACCAAGTTTATTCCCCAAGGAGGATTCGAACCCCCACAGTCAGAACCAGAATCTGAAGTGCTACCATTACACAATCGGGGAATGCAATGTATGGCTATAATATAAAAAATCTTTTGATGTGTCAATAGCAAAATGCAAAATATCAAATAGATTTTCATAAAAAAACCCGGACCTTATTGTCCGGGCTAAAGTTCCCCAAGGAGGACTCGAACCCCCACAGTCAGAACCAGAATCTGAAGTGCTACCGTTACACAATCGGGGAATGTGTAAATAATATGATATTCCATAACGGCTTTTATGTCAAGCATCACTGAAAGAAGCCGGAAAAAATCTGCATAAAAAAACAACCCCCTGAAAAACAACAGGGGGCCGCTATATTAGCTATCCAAGGATATTACCACGCATCATCCATATCGTCTGGATCGCGGTTCTCTACATCATAGAGGTCTGTAACGGCACGGAGGTCGTCCATGTAGATGTAGTATGAACCCTGTGCATCCATCGGGTTGCAGTCCACGCGGAATCCCACGATACGAAGACCAGGCTTGTTTCCGTAGTAGACGCTTGACTGGATGATTCCATGCTCGCCGTCCGGTGAAGGAGGAATTGCTGTCGTCATCTTCTTCCAGCCGGAGAACTCAAGGTTTCCGACCCAGATTTCGAAGTTGTTTCCGTTGTAGTCCTGAACCAAGAGCCACAGGTCATGAGGCATGTTGCGTCCGCAGACCCATACAGAAACAGTCTTTGTGATTCCTTCAATTGCAATCGGGCGTGCTGCCTTGATGAAGAATGAGTTTACGCCGCGGCGGAAGAATTCAACCTTTGCACCAAAGACCTTTGAATCTTCCATTTCCTGATTGCCTGAATCTTCCAACGGTTCTTTTGCAGCAGGACCACCGTCAAAAAGACTGCCTGACATAACACCGTAGTCCGGAGAAATATGCACAGTCCATGAGCCTTCACGCTCAAAACGGTCTACGCTTACTTCACGGAGAGCCTGACGAGCGCTGTCGTTTCCGATGTTTGAAGCATCAGGATCTGAAAGGCTCTGTGCAAATGCACCGGCAGCAAGAACTGCGAGTGCCATAATAGCTACGCTTAATTTTTTCATTTTGTACCGCCTCTCTTCTTATTATTCTTTGTCACCGAAATCTGCATCTTTCAGGTCGTAACCGTCATAGACATTAGACAGAGTGTTCGTTGTATACTTCAACTGATCAAAATAGATTACATAATCATCGACAGCTTCGCTTGTATCAGTGCGGATCCTGAATCCTACGAACGTAAGGTTAGGACGTCCTGAGCGGAGGCGAGAATGCTGGCGGATATATGTAGGAACATTGATTACGATGTTTCTCCATCCCTGGAACATCAGGCTGCCTGCAGGAAGAACGTGAACGCGTCCGTCTGCATCGCGGATAAGGACTTCGAGCCTGTAGTTGTAGTTTGCACCCCAGACCCAGAAATCAATCTGAGTAACAGTGCCGATGAACGGGATTTCATGAGCCTCTTCCTCTGATGCCTGCGGATAAACTTCAAACCAGTTGTCACCCTTGCGGTCAAAAGCAACTTTAGCTCCCAAAACCTGGGCTGCCGGGTCTGAATCCTTGTGATATGGACGAAGAGAATTCGGGATTCCCTCAAAAGACTTTACGATAGGATATCCTTCAGCAACAAAGCGGCTGGCACGAACACCCCAAGTCCAATCCATCTCATCCGGTGTATCGAAATTATCGATAACGATTGTCTCTACAGCCTTCGCACTTGGCTGTGCTACTGCAGGAATGCAGAATGCGAGCGCAAGAACAAGGCTACCTAAAATGACTACGCCTTTTTTCATTCAATTCTCCTTGAATTGTAAATTTCCCTGTTATTACACGGAACCGTTTGACTTTTTATCGGCATGAATTCGGTAAATCTTTAGCGCCAATCCCGCAGGCTTGTCCGAAAACCAAGCTCTCGAACAGCCCTATCCCCCACCATTCATCACTAAATATGCTGGAAGCCGCCGGTCCTCCGCCCCAAAAAACATCTGAAAGAGGTCTTTTAAGGCAGCTCACAGAATCAACAGAGTTTTGCAAGCAGTTCCATTATATTTGTCTATTTGCCGTTTGTCAAACAAAAACCGAATTTGCATATCCCTTGACAAAATACCGCGTAGCATTTAATCTCTATAAAAATTCGGCCCCGTCCTGAGGCTGAAAAAGCAAACATTTGCAAGGAGCGTTTCATGTTCGATGACGATGATTTTCTGGATATCGAGGCATCCGGATTTTCTTTTGACGAAGATTATGATGATTACCAGTCAGATGATCTGGATAATCCGGAAGACGACGATTTCGAGGACGACGATTTCGAGGATGATGATTTCGAGGATGAATTCCCCGAAGATGACGACGACTACGACGAGCCTTTCGACGACCAGGAAATTGAAGACGGATATGACAACCGCCGGAGAAATTTTGAAGACGACATCTATGGTGACAGCGACGACGAATACGACAACATCGATGATGACGAAGACGAGGATTTCTAGAATCCTGTCTTGAAATAAAAAAACAAAGCCCTGCTTTCAACAAGAAAACGGGGCTTTTTTAATGCATCGGAAAACCTTAGCCCATGAGCACCTTTCCGCCGTGCCAGAGCTTTTCAAGGTCATAGAATTCCCTTGCATCCTTCGACATGAGATGGACGACCACAGGCCCAAGGTCAATGAGGTTCCAGTCATCCCCATGCGGATCCTTGCGTACAGTCTTGTGCACTTCCATATCGTTCTTGCCGATATATTCCTTTATGTCCCTGGCGAGTCCCTGCCAATGCGCGCTGCTCGTAACGGTCACTATCACGAAGAAATCTGTCCAGCTGTTCAGTTCCGAAACGTCGATCACCTTGACATCAAGTCCCTTTCCGTCTTCCATGAGCCGGGCTATTTCCATTGCCTTCTGCTCGTTGGTCTTTTCATTATTTTCCATAGTCTTTCCTTTAATCCATCCAATACTCTAAAAACCGGAATTTTCCGGCGTTACAGATTTCTATTCAGAAGCCGGTGCAGGGCTTACTCCTTCCTGATTTTCAGCTTCTTCATTCGCAGGGTTGACATATCCGCCCCTTACATAGCGTCCGTCCCAGTCGGTGCCGAGTATGACCGTGAAATCAACGTTGGAACCGTCTGCAAGTCCGCTTGAAGGATTATGCTCTATGTTCTTGCATGATATGAAGTTTGCCAGAACCTTGAGCGCATCAGGATCCTTCGTCTGCATGTGGTTTATGATGACCGTATGCTCGTAGTCGTTGGAATCGGCATCGGAAGCAGGCAGCACATCATAGTTTCCGAGTCCGCGCAGGAGGATTGAAGCGTTGTTGGCAAGTCCCTGCACTTCAGTTCCGTTTTTGACTTCAAGCACATACCTGTAGGTGGAGCTTCCTTCGTTTATGAGGTTCTCTTTTTTTGCACGCACGATGTCCTTTATCAGCTGGCCTTCAAACAGAGGGAAAAGCAGCGTGATGTTCTCACTTGCAAGCTTACGCAAGCTTCCCTGCACTCCCTGGGGTGAAAGGCTGTCAGTTTCGGCATCCATGCTTGAAATGTATTCGAAAAGCTTGTGGAGGATCTTGTCGGATACGTTCGCCTTGAATTTTCCTGCATAAAGCTGGAAATTCCTTTTTTCAAGGAGCACGTCGCGCTTTTCATGCAGTGCGGAAAGCATGGAAACCATGACCATCTGCCTGCGTGTCTCAACGTCGCTGTCTTCTTCGCCGGGAAGCCTGTACTGTATGTATGTCTGTATCTTGTCGCCGTCCAAAGTGACTGAACCTGCCGGAAGCAGCCATCTGATGTATTCCTCGCCGTCAGATGAAGTTTTTGAGGAACCGTCTTCAGACACGCTCACCGGATTTCCGTTTTTTTCCATCTTCATGTCAACGGGGGCATCGACGAAGAGCTTCATTCCACCGAGAAGGTCGGTCAGCAAGCCGAAATCATTCAGGCCGATCTCGATGTTGAACGGTATGGTCAATCCGAGAAGCTTTCCGACTTCCTTGTTGTAGGCATCTATACCAAGCTCCCTGTAAACCGCATCGATTCTGTCGGTACGTCCCCTTTCGTTTCCGCCGCTGAGTCCTTCGTATATGTCTCCGATGTTTCCGGAAATGTTGAACAAGGCTCCCTTCTGTGATTTCGGATAATAAAGAAGCACGTCGGTTGCAAGAGCGTTGTTGTTTCCGTCGTTAAGCACAAGCAGGACGGTAACGATTTCATTTTCCTTGAGATTGTCGGTCGCAGGGTCAGAGTTAAGCGACACCACTATAAAAACAATGGCCGCAACGATAACCGCAAAGATAAGGGCAAGGAAGACAACCCCTTTTTTACTGCTTGAAGCATTCATAGTATAAGCACCACCCAATTAAAAATCACAAGAGCCCCAAAGATTTTTCAAGGCTTTTTTTGAACACAAGGCTTGAAGGAGCTATTTCTTTTCCCCTCGAAGCCAGATAGTCCATGTTTTCCTGAACGACTGCAAGAAGAAGCTCGTCAAGTTTTTTGGAAAAAAGATTCCGGAGATATTTTTCCGATGACTGCGGACGGCCGGGTTCGATTTTATCAGCTGCAAACACAATCTTCGCAAGGGGACACATGCCTTCCCCTCCCAAAGTATGCATGGCAACCGACTGAAGTATATCGCGGTCAGTAACGCCGAAGTCCCTTTCCAGCTTTACGGCGGCAGCACGTCCATGAAGCAGCGCAGGCTTTTTCCTTTCGATTTCAGACACAGCCTGTCCGTCATGTCCTGCAAGCGAAAGAAGCGTCCCGTCATCCAGATCCTTGCACATGTCGTGGGCAAGACCGGCAAAATAACCGGCATCACCGTCCTCACCGTAGATTTCACACATGCGGCGGGCAGTTTCGGCGACCCTTACTGAATGCTGGAACCTTTCTTCTTTTTCCGCAGCCAGAGCATATTTTCTGACACTTTCAAATGTCTCTCTACTTATTTTTTCCATAATATGTTTCTTTCAATAATATACTTGAAAACTCTGTCAGGGACAAGATACCTGAAAGACATCCCCTTGAAAGCCCTTTCCCTTATATCGGTAGAAGAAAGCTTAAGCTCAGGGTTTTTTATTACTGCGGCATCCTTGAAAAGAGGCTCCGATTTTATGTCGAATATGCCCGAGCCGTTTTCATCCGCAGTCGAATGGGATACGGACGCATAATCCCCCTTGTCCTTGTTGCTGTGCTCCGGGTCTGAATCTTCCTGCCTGGGACGTCTGGCCAAAATCAGGGTGCATTTTTCGGAAAGCTCTTGTGCCCTGTGCCACAGATGAAAACCGGGGATAAGGTCGTCACCCATTATGAGGCCGATTTTTCCGTCAAGGGAGCTTCCGTACTTTTTCTCAAGGTAATCCACGGTGTCGTATGTGTAGGATGTCCCGCCCCTTTCGATTTCACACGGATCTGCTTCAAACCTTACGTCATCCATGCACGCAAGCCTCACCATCTCAAGCCTGTCATCCGCGCTCACCGTATCCACCGGCATTTTGTGAGGAGGAATGAAAGTCGGGACAAAAATCACTTTGTCATAGCCGAGAGAAACGCATACCTCATCAGCCAATGCAAGGTGACCGATGTGTATAGGATTGAAACTTCCGCCGAGAACCGCAATCTTCATCTGCACCCCCGGTCAGGATTCCGAACCCGGATACTGCTCTTCCATGGAATCATCCACGGAACGTCCGCTTAAAAATCCGCTTTTCTTGGCCGCATCAGGTTCCTTCTCATATTTTTTGAATGCGTCGGATTCCCTCACCAAGCTTACGACGGCTTCCTTGACGCTCTTTATGTTGATTCTCTCAAGGATTGAAACCGGAATCACCTTTACGGAAGGATCTGAAGAACTGATTTTTTTGATTACTTCTTCCGCATGATCAGAAGCACCCTCAACGTCAATCTTATTGCACAGGACAATCCTTGGTTTTTCAAGAAGATTTCCGCCGAACTGTCCCAATTCCTTCAGGAGCATGTCATAGGCATCAAGATATTTTTCGTCCGAGCAGTCGATCATGAAAAGAAGGCATGCCGTTCTGGAAATATGCTTCAGGAACCTGATTCCCAGTCCTGCACCATCTGATGCACCCTCGATGATTCCAGGAATGTCCGCGATGATTATGTCAGTGTCCTTGTCCACGTTGAGCACACCGAGATTCGGAATCTTCGTGGTAAAAGGATACGGTGCGATTTTCGGGCGTGCGTTCGTAAAAAGATCCAGCAGGCTTGACTTTCCGGCATTCGGAAAACCGACCAGACCAACGTCTGCCATGATGGAAATCTCGACTTTAAGAACCCTCTGTTCACCGGGCTTTCCAGGGTGTGCATAGCGCGGAGCCTGATTTGTGCTGGATTTGAAATGCACGTTTCCCCAGCCGCCTTTTCCGCCCTCAAGAAGAACAAGCCTTTCATCCTCGTTCTCCGTAGTAAAATCACGTATAAGCTCACCTGTCTCGGCATCGGTTATCGTAGTTCCGGGAGGCACAGGTATAACGACATCCTCGCCGTCTTTTCCATGCCTGTTCCAACCCTGACCGTCACCACCGTTTTTAGCCTTGAAAATAGGATGATAACGTAGATGTGCAAGAGTACGGAGATTTCTTTTGACGCAAAAAACAACGTCACCTCCGCGGCCGCCGTCACCACCGTTAGGACCACCGTCAGGAATATATTTTTCCCGCCTGAACGAAACGCATCCGTTTCCGCCCTTTCCGGAGATAACGGTTATGACAGCCTCATCTGCAAAGTGAATCATAAATTTTTCCTTACAACGCTTACATTAAAAAAAATACCCAGCATGAAACTGATCACGCCGGGCATTTGTAGTCAAAACTGCGAGAAACAAGTTTTCCTTAGTTCTGTGCAGCTTCGTTTGCAATCGGTTCGATGGAAACAATCTTACGGTTCTTGCGTTCACCGTAAACTACCTTTCCGTCTTCAACTGCATACAAAGTATCGTCTCCACCCTTCTTAACGTTGTCACCCGGATGGATACGTGTTCCACGCTGCCTGACAAGGATTGAACCTGCTGTTACCAGTTCTCCGCCATATCTTTTGACACCCAGGCTTTTTGGGTTAGAATCGCGTCCGTTTTTAGCACCGCTACCGCCTTTACTACGTCCCATTTTAATCCTCCGCTGGAAAATCCAGTCTAATTTTATTTTATAGCACACATCAGGTAGATTTCTACCCAAGCTTTTCGGTCAGCCGTACAAGAGCCGGATATTCTTCGGAAAGGCTTTTTATTCCAGTCCGTATGAAATCGGCAATGCACCTGAGCCGCTCCAGAAGATCAGGGTCATTTTCAAAAGAAACCGTCTGTCTGACGGAAAATGAAAGGAACCCCCTCCTGGATGAATCAATCAGAACCTCAATTCCTTCGACCGATTCAAGAACCTGTACGGCAGTCCTGAGTAGAAGCGTCTCAGAAGCACACACAATGTCCTTTCCTTTGGCCGCAAAACCTGCATGACCTTCAGCGGTGCAACTTTTGAAGCATCCGTCACCGCCGCAAATCAAAAGAACTGAAGTCACCGACTTAGAATGCGATATCTTTTACAGTTACTTTAGTGTACTGCTCGCGATGTCCATGAAGACGGTGATAGTCCTTCTTGCTCTTGTACTTGAGGACAAGAACCTTTGAATCCTTGAATGTCTCACCAACTTCAACGGTTACCTTGGCTCCCTGAACATACGGTGTTCCTACAGAAACCTTATCTCCGTCACTTACCAAAAGAACCGTGTCAATGGTAACCTTATCGCCCGGCTTTGCTTCCTTGGCTTCATCAATTCTGCTCACTGTAAGAACAGCATCTTTTTCTGCCTTGTACTGATTGCCCTTATATTCAACAATTGCGTACATCTCAAACCTCTTAATTTTTTGTCAAAAATACCTTTGCCATAAGGAGTAACGGGTTCCTTAAAAGCCAAACGCCCCGAACATACGAACGGAAAGCGTACGAAATAATAACAAATTTCATTGCATTTGGTCAATAGAAAATAAGCGAAAAGACGATATATCGGCAAAAAACGGATATTTCTGCACCAAGAAACAATAATAATCTGAAGGCAGGCCGTCCGGCGTTTTCAAGTACCATTTGACATCCATGTTTTTGTCTGTTATTTTGTATTCATACATAGAATCATTAAAAAACGGAAGAAGCCATGAGGACAAAAAACACTTATTCCCTGGAGGACGAACAGGACAGGGACGCAATAAAAGAAATCTGCACGATTCTCTCACGCATAGACGACGCAAATCTTATAGAAGATTTTTTCAAATGCCTTTTCACATCCGCAGAGCTGAAGGATTTCTCGAACCGCTGGCATCTTGTAAAGGAGCTTGACGCGGGAACGACACAGCGCGAAATCTCCCGGAAATACGGAATGTCGCTCTGCAACATAACGCGCGGCTCCAAGGAAATGAAAAAGGAGGATTCCGCATTCAGAAAAGTCCTGGACATGCTGAAGGAAAGCGAGTAGACAGTTTGCCTGTTGATTCAAAATTGCGGGGCGTAAAATCGGAGATGCCAGCATTTATTGAACAGAAAAATACATGCAAACATCGGAGTTATCGGAGAAGTTTTGTTCTTGTAAATTCTTGCGATGATTCCTCCGTGACTTTTCGCTGCAGAAATATCCATCATACTCGACTTTAGCCTCAAGTTCATCAAGAACAATAGAAGGCTCTTACTTTAAGCCATTACCCTTTCCCATTTAATTTCTATTGAAATTTTGATAAAAATCCTGGCCGCATAATTCATAAAAACGACTTGCCGCCCTGCCGTGGATAAAATCAAACGGGCCTGAGGTTGTAATGGCTGTTTCATCAATATAGCATGTTACCAGGGCATTGTCTTTAGCGATTCCATTTTGAACCTTCGTAATGTTTAGCGGCGGAACCATGTCGTCATTTTTGTGATGAAAGATATAAACCGGTTTTGTTACGGTCCAGCCACTTGCAAGACTGTTCAAGGAAAGTGCTTTTTTAAATGCCTTGTATAAATTGGAATCTGGATTCAGCAAATCAGGCTTAACAAGTCTATTTAAATCCTGGAAGTTGCTGAATTCACCGGCATGTGAAGGAAGATTGATTTGTTTTTCATCAAGGCCGGCACGGATCTGGGAATTCAAAAATTCATCTGTAAAAAAATCTGCCGCTTCATAACCCTGCAAGCAATCATAGCCCCCACTCAACAGACCTTTTACAACAAGATAAATAAGGTTTGGAAAAACTATGCCGTTTCCGTCTTCACCCTTGTTCATGAAATTTTCCATTGTCGCCGGTAAATCATGCGGGCCTGCCCCGGAGTAGCATTTTTCAAGTTTGATTAAATTTTTATATTCTGCCGGAATGTAGTTCTCTATTGCGCGCATTGTTCCAAGAGAAGTCTGTCCGCCTTGTGAATAGCCTACGACATAGGATTTATATCCCGGCTTAAGGCTGAAATCAAAAGAAGAAGGGTTTTGTAAAACTGCGACAACAGAATCTATGATGTTTCGTGCACAAAGATTCGTAATCATGTATGGATGAACTTTGCTTACGGAAGCACCGTAGCCAAGATAATCCGGGGCAATGATAAGTACCTTTAATCCATTAAATTGTGAGGCACTGAAAGATGCCCCTTTATGAACACTTGGAGCCTCGGAATTGTTGGAGATTGTACCGTGGCAGTCTATGATTACACAGTCAATCTGAACACTGTCTGTTGCAGAAGCTGGTTTAGGATATTCCAAAAGTGCACTGCAAGTTACAGCATTATTCTGTTGATCAATCGTTGAATAATTGTAAACATATTGCTTTACATTGTCTAAAATATTGGTTTCTTGTATTGTGGTGTTAAAATTCCACGATGAGCCATAATCAAAATAATTCTTTTGCGAACCGTTTTCTTCTGTGACCGGTGAAGATTGTGTTGTATTTGGACAGCCAGTAACAAGGAGAAATGAAACGGCACATAAAAATACTCTG
>JAFOTA010000019.1 GCA_017421145.1 Treponema sp. | reverse complement strand
AGGATGGCTTCTATAATATTCAGGATCATGGCTTTCGGAATCTTCCGACTCGAACATTCCGCTGAATTCTTCATGTGATTTTATCCAGTCGTAGATTGCGGGATTCTCGTTCGCCGCCGCATAATGCACGAAATTGCGCCCCCACAAATCTTTTGTTTCCACGATCGCACCTGCAGAAAGAAGAGCTGCAAGGACTTCAGGATTTTCATTGTTCTTTGCCACCCAAAAAATCGGACGGCTGAAATCAGATGTTTCGAAATTCGCCGCAAAACCGCTCTGCAAAAGCTTTACGATTACGCCCGGGTTCGGATTGCAGCACACGTTGAAGAAGGTTTCCTCTTTCTGGGCATCCATAAAAATCTGGAGCACGTTCGGGTTCGGATTGTTCATGGCCGCAAGCTGGAAAGGAGTCACACCCTTGTCGTCAGTGTCGTTCACGCTGAAATGAGCGCATGCATACTGAACCATGTCCTCGCTTTCATTAAGCGCCGCAAGATGAAGGAGATTTCCGCCGCTGGCTGTCTTTGCGTTGAAATCTGCACCGGCTTTTCTCAATGCAACTATGACGTCGGAATTTTCGTTCCATCTGGCTGCATTCATGATCGGAGTCCATCCGTCGGTATCCCTTTCCTCAAGGTCAAATCCTTTGGTAAGGACATATTCGATCACCGGAAGATTTTTGTTCTTTGCGGCTTCAATCAAAAGGGATTCATTTTCATCGTCACGGGCCTCAATGTTCGCACCGCACTTCAAAAGCATGTCCAGAACGTCCGGATTGCTTGAATTCGATGCGGCAACCAAAAGCGGAGTGGCCTTGAATTTTGTGACGGCCTCAAGATCAGCTCCCTTGTCAACAAAATACTTGACCAGAGCAGGATCACTTGTGGCGGCGGCATAATGGAGCACCGTCCATCCGTCTTCCGTGGCAAAATCCATGCTGTAAGCGCCCAAGCCGATTATATAATCCAGGATTTCGGTTCCCACACCGTCAGAATTCAAAATACCGGCTATAAGAACGAAAATCCTGTCATCTTCGCCGAAAGATTCAAAATCCTTGAGAAGCAGCTTCACAACGTCCAGATTGCCGGCAGAAACCGCATCCTTGAACAAATCCTTGTTTTCTTCTGTCATCGCATCATCCTTAAAAATTTTCTGTCTTCTATTAAGTATAAGCCCTGGTTGGAAAATTGTGAATTTATTTTTTCCGTGATATCAAAACTGTTACCCTGATCGGATCAAGGAATCAACGGTGTTTTTTTCAAGGTAATGGATTGTGAATGCATAAGGATTAGACTATATATTAGTATAGTTATAATGGATTTGTCCATATCTTTTTTTTTGAAAAAACTTGTTTGTCGTGAAACATTTTTCTAAAGTTTTTTCACATACCTGCCGATATGCCGGAATCTTTTTTTCTGGTAACAGTTTTGTAAGCATCCGTGAAAAAAAGGATTGTTGCCGTGAATTTCCAAGCAGAGAGTAACAATTTTGATAACAAACTTCCGAAAGCAGAGAAAAAAAAGCGGAATTTAAGGCAGAAAACCGGCTCTGGTAACAGTTTTGATAACATAAATTCACCGAAAAACACTATATATAGCGTACAAAAGGACTATAAATTGCAAAAAAACCATAATCAGGCAACATCCGGGTAACAGTTTTGATAGCAAAGCCCGGGTTAGCGGAATTTATCCAGGATGAGTAACAGTTTTGACATCAAAATTCCGGCAGAAACACTATATATAGCGTAATAAAACACTATAAAAATATGAAAAACCATACTCCGAATGTACGGCGGTAACAGTTTTGATAGCAAAAAACGCATTTCCAAGCCGCGGTTCCCCAGGTAACAGTTTTGAAATCATCAGGAAACGGAACATGTGCATAAACACATGCATTATAGGCAAAGAAAATCCCGGAAAACACCGGATCAGCGGTAACAGTATTGATAACACGAGGATTCAGGTAACAGTGTTGAAAGCATTTTACACAGGAAAGCTGTGCATTCGGCGCATTACGGTAACAGTCTTGAAATCAGTGTGGAAAAACCTTGCAAATCATTATAATATAAGGAGATACAAAAACGGCTGCCCGAACATGGGTAACAGTTTTGATTGAAAACCGTAACAGTTTTGAAAACTCTTCTATATATACTAATAATTACTAATAATATATATAAGGGCTAATAATAGGGCTTCTTTTCCTGTGGAAAACCCCGGAATTTGATTTCAAATCTGTTACCCAAGAACGTAAAAACGAACAACTCCTAGATGCTGGCCGTAATAAGGGCATAGCGCTTGTCATCCTTAAGAACCGGAGTCGGGCTTTTATACAAAGTTATACCGCTTCCATCAGGAGATACGGAAAATTTGACCTCAGGATAGTATTTTTCCTTGATTTCCTTCAGTTCATCTATAAGACGCTTGTAATTGACGGATTCCTGGCTTCTGTTGGAATTCTCGTCTACCGGCATAAACTGCTCCACAAGCTTTTTCCTGGGCACAAAAAGGGGTTCTTCAAGCCCATTGTTGCGGTAAACCAACCAGGCATACAAATCCTTGCCGGATGCACTGGAAATGTCCTTATAGACCGCATAATCGATGGGAACTGCATGAGCCTGACAAAATCCTGCGAATTCAGCGGAAAGAATGATCTTGAAACGGCCGAATTTGGTGTCTTTTCCGTCATCCACTTCCATATACTGGACTCCCTCGGTAAAGCGGATGTTTCCCGTTGACCTTGTGGTAACCGTGACATCACCCTTGGGAGCGGACCCCTTGTCGTACATGTCCTCAAAGAGATATGCCGCCTTAAGCTCCTTTATCCTCTGCTCAAAGGCAAAAGTGGCGTTTGAAAAGCATTCTAGCTGCTCTTTTATGTCCCCTCCCCTCTGTTTCGGAAGCTGCATTTCCTTCAGAAGATCCGAAAGCGTGGCATATTCGATGTATACGGCTTCGTTTTTCTTGGGTGCAATCACCGCATGGGTGGTCAGAAGGCTCAATAAAAGCCTGCCGTATTTTCCGAACGGTACGTTTTTCGGGGATGTAAGGGTCAATATGATGCCGTTTGATCCTTTGCGGACAAAAACAGTCTTGTTTACGTTTCTGAAAGGCAGGGATGCAGTGGTAAAAAAGCTCGGTATATAGCTGATTTTCTTTGATGAAGGCCTTGAAAGCTCTATTGCGAACATTTCGTTTATTGATGCGTCGGACACGGCTGCCTCGGCGTTTTCCATGAGAACAAGGTCATTTCCGTCGTTTTTTTTGTCTTTGTTTTCCATACTGATGCCTTATTTCCGGAAGATTTCGCCGTTATTGGTTATATAAGCCTTTCCAAGCTCTATGTCCTGCCTGAGATATGACATGGCCGCCCTGTAGGCTGTTGCAAGGGAGAATCCGTTGGAGCAGAAAAGCCTCCTGAGCTCGTTCCTTTCGTCTTCGGTCACGTGGATTCCGATAAGAACGTCCTTGCGCTTTTTTTCGCCGGTTTCTTGGGTAACAGTTTTGATAGCATCCTGATTTTGTGCCGGGACTTCCTCTTTTGGGCTTTCCACAGGGGATGCAGGCTGTACGGGTGCGCTTGGTGCAAGTGTCGT
>JAFOTA010000140.1 GCA_017421145.1 Treponema sp. | reverse complement strand
TTTTTGCTTTGAACCAATTTTTCCATATTGAAAAGTACTATATAAGAAAAAAGAAAAAAAATCAAAGAAAATCGGAGATGGAAAATATTGCCTTATATTTTTGTCCATTATATAATGAAAGTTGTTGGATGAAAATGAAGAGAATATTTACGCTGTTGATTTTGGTTTTGTTGACTTCGGCTGCCGTATCTGCACAAAGCACCACGGAATACAAAGTGAGGAATGCACTGATCGGTTTTGGTACAGGCTCCCGGATGCAGGGTGACATGGAATCTGCGAAGTGGCTTTTGATCAGCGATATTTCCGGTCTTTCCCTGATGACTGCCGGTGGAATCGGTCTTGTGCTGACAGATTTGGCCTACGAATATTTTAAGGTTTCTTATGGCAAAGGAACGACGGCAGATTATTGGATTAATGGTTCGGTTCTCGGAGTCGGTGCGGTAATATTTTTGACCGGACGCATTTTCGGAATAATCCTCCCTGACAAATTCGTGATTAATGATAAATCTGAAATCAGCCTGGAAAGTTACGGCGGAGATTTGTCGCTTGATTTTAAAATCCGCCTGTAGGAGAGATTATGAAAAAATTTTTTGTACCTTTTGTTTTTGTAGTTTTTTTGCTTAACGGATGCTGCATATATATTGAAGCGAATGAAAAAGCGAAGGAAACTTCTGCGGCATTCTCAGTTGAATGGAATGACGGTGTCGGAACAAAGATTTCAGATTTGAGATACGGAAGCGGCGACTATCACACATATGACCTTTATCTTCCCCCGGATTCTTCGGCGGCAAAAAGCACGCATCTGATTTTATACACACACGGCGGCGGCTGGATGACCGGTTCAAAGGAACAGGGAGACGTTTACTGCAAATATTTTACTTCAAAAGGATATGTGACCGCTTCAATAAATTATACGCTTTCGGACGGAAGCCATGACCCGACCATTTCGAGCGTGAACAATGAGCTTCTTTCTGCTGTGACGGCTATAAAAAACGAAGCTTTGGCAAGAGGATACAATCTTGTTGACATGGCTAATTTCGGATTTTCTGCCGGTGCATGCCAGAGCATTTTGTATGCGTTCAAAGAAAAGGAAAACTCTGCCCTTCCCGTTAAATTCGTAATGGACTGGTCAGGTCCCGTGTCTTTCAATCCGGATTATTGGACAGCTGAAGCCGGAGTATATGCACCGGAACTAAAGCTGCTTGGTATGGACGGATCTGATCAAGGAAAAGCCGATATGGTGAAAAAATTCAGCGGCGTGGACTGCACTGCAAGCATGATTGCGGACGGCTCTGCACAAAGCGTATGGGGGCCGATTTCTCCATATACGTATGTAAGCTCAGCTTCCGTTCCTGTGCTGCTTTGTTTCGGTTCGTATGACGGAATAGTTCCTCCATGCCACCAGCGTCTTTTGATTGAAACCTTGCGCCAATACGGAGTCACATTCAATGTGATTGAATTTACGACGTCTGGTCATGGGCTTCATTATGATTCCGACAAGCTGGAAGAATTCAAAGTGCGTGCAGATCAATATTGCGCCGCATATTTTTGAGCGGAATCCGACGTTCAAATTCCATTTCGGATTATGATTTCGGTTTTTGTGCCGTCAATGATATTTTTGTCGGCAATGACCGTTCCTATTCCGTCGGCGATTATTCTTCCGCTTTCCACGTTTTTTACGCCGTCGATTTTTCCGTGCACTTCAACATCAACAGTGCTTTTTTCAAACGAAAGGTCGCAGCTTTCCATCGTGCAGTTTTTGAGCACAAGATTCTTGCAGTAGCAGAACGGCTGTGTACCGACAATATGGCAGTTTATGAACGTCAGATCCTGGGAATACCATCCCACATATTCGCTTTTTACGACGCTGTCAACGACCGTGGCGTTTTTCGTATGCCATAGCGCATCTTTTGTATCAAGCTCCGAATCAGAAATTTTTATGTTCGTGCAATATTGGAACGAATATTTTCCGGACAGCTTCATGTGCTTGATTTTCATGTCCTCTACTTCAAAGAACGGATATTCATCGCTTTCAACCGTAAGGTTCTCTGCCTGTATGTCCCGGCATTTCCAGATGAACTCGGTTGAGCTGACCGTAGTGTTTTTAAGCGTTATGTTCCTGCATTCTCGCAAAGCTTTCACACCGTTGATTTTGCAGCCGTAGATGCCTATGTCATTGTCATACCAAAGCGGTGCGCGGCATTTTTCGGTCATGGTGCAGTCTGATATGTCGGCTCCGTTTACATGCCAGAACGGATAGCGCAGATTGAAAAAGCATTTTTTGACGTTGATATCGGATGATTCTTTCATTGCAGATTCGCCGTCGTTAGGACCGTCAAAGCGGCAGTTTTCAACGATTGCACCCCTAATCCCGTAGAGCGCACGTTCTTCATCAAAAGTCTGATTTGAATATGTCATCGGAATCCTCCGTAGGTTGCTCCGAAAAACTCGTGGATTTTCCGAAGTTTCCATAAATTGAGATGGAACCTCCGAGCTGCAAAATACATCCATAGATGCGTGATTCAGAGGCTACATTAATATATTAAATTACATTCGTGCGAAAAACAAGAGAAATAATCACCAATCGAATAAAAGGTGGTTTGAAATCTGCTTTCATCCTTTTTTTACGAAAGATTCTGCCCGTTTGCAAATAATGCTTGCGTCAAAATATTTTATCATTTATCATATAAAGAAATGCTGATTGTCCGTTCGATCAAGGATGGTCTGCAATAATTCAAATCATGAAACTACAGGAGTGGATGACTTATGGGAAAATACGCTGGAACTCAGACGGAAAAAAATCTTCTTGCGGCATTTGCCGGTGAATCACAGGCACGCAACAAGTATACATATTTTTCTGCCGTTGCAAAAGACGAAGGTTTGGAACAGATTGCGAAAGTTTTTGAAAAGACCGCAACAAACGAAGAGAACCACGCTAAAATGTGGCTCAAAGAATTGGACGGAATCAGCGATACAAACACAAATCTGAAGAATGCTGCTGACGGTGAAAACTATGAATGGACCGACATGTACGAAGGTTTTGCAAAGACAGCCGAAGAAGAAGGATTCGCGGATCTTGCAAGAAAATTCCGTGCAGTTGCAAAAATCGAAAAGCGCCATGAAGAACGCTACCGCTCGCTTTTGAACGACAAGACATCCAAAGAACATGAGGAGTTGAAGTCAAGTTCAATAAAGGTTTGGGAATGCCTTAAATGCGGCCATATCGTAACTGGACCTTCTGCTCCTGAATACTGCCCGACATGCGGTGAATACAATCAGTATTTTGAAGTCAACGAAGACACCTATGATATGATTCTCACCTGGGGACGCTGATTTTTTTATAAGACAGCCTTTGGAATTTGCAGAAGCGGGTTTCAGGGGTTGTCAGGAAACTGATTATGAAATTTATAAACCTGCTGCCGGAAATTTTTGACACGGCATTGCTGAAAGCTGATTTCAAACGCTCTGAAAAAAAAGGACGCGTCAGGATCGGGGAATCCGTTTTGTATTATAAAAGCGGACTTAAAGTTTTTTACGTTCCTTATAAAGAAATCTACAGGGTGTTCAGGCGCATAAAAGCTGTTCCGGCACGTATAAGCCGCACAAGAAGTGAAATACGCCTTGAGTTTCTTGTGCTTTGTTCCAAAAAAGAAGAGATTGCAGAAATTGACCTCAGCGATGAAAGCGTTTCAAATGCAATCATCGGGGAAATTCAAAAAAGAAATCCGGACGTGAAAATCGGAAAGAAAACTTCCTGACCGTTTATTTGTGCCGTGACAAAAGATAAACGCGGCCTGCATTAAGCCCGTAATTTTCATTTACGAATTTATCAAGCTCTTTTGCAATTTCCACAAAACCCGAAGCCTTTGTTTTCTTGACGTAATCAGAAAGCGGTTTTGCTTTTTCAAGGACATGCTGTCTGTTTGCAAGATTCAAATAATAGTCATCAACTTTGTCCAGACTGTTCTGGAGGGTGTATGCCATAAGCTCGTTCTGCACAAGGTCGGTGTCTTCGATGTCATAGTTAAGTTCCGGGCTTATAGTATAATATGTCCTGATAAACTCAAGCGACTTTGGATCGATCGAATTGTACACGCGTCCTACTTCATGGAGAAATTCCTTGTGCGTGAAATATATTCCGTGGAATCCTTCATGATTTATGAACTGCCATCTAAGATAATTCGGAAGCTCCCTGGAAATGGAAATGACCGCACCCTCCCCCGGTTTTACGGTTCCTGCCTCTCCTTTTGTAAGAAGTCCGTTCTGCAGCATTATATCTTTCAAAAGAAGCTCATATTCATTGAGCGGAAAATTTTCAGCCGAAGCTTTATTGAAAAAATCGGCAATCACTTTCGGTCTGTAATCGAATGCGTTGAATGCATGAAGGTCTTTTATGAGCTCATCTGGTGCAAGCGTTCCGCGGAATCCTTTTTTTTCGGCATAAAAAGCAAGCCGCTTGAAAATTTTATCTTGAACCGTATAATCCTTCGTATCGAAAATCAGGATGTTCGGAAATTGTTCCCATGTAAAAATTTCGTAGTCAGGGTTCCGCCATTTTTTAGGATTCCAGTCGATTATAAGTCCCGGATCACATGTCAAAGGCTGAGCCGTTTTTTTCGCTGAGTCGTTCTCTTCCATAATGATGCCTGCAACGCTGCTGATATCATCCAGTGATATAGTTGAAAACGGATTTGCAAATGCGGCTGCCGGGATGACCGTTTTCTTTTGATTGTTTATGTGGCGCACAAGGACGCTTTCTTTTGCAACCCTCATGTCGACTTTTGACAGCATGTTTTCGGAATCTGTGTTTTGGTATAAAAGTGAAATCGTTGTGCATGCTTCAGATGAAAAGCAGTTTTCACCGTCTGAAAAATCCACGTTGGCAAAATCGTCATATAAGGTTCCGCCTGAAACGCCGAAGCTGTATTTTATAGTTCCGTCTTCATAATTCCAGCCGATGCATTTTTTTTCTATTGACATGGAAGAAAGCGATGCTCCGCAAGATGATTCCAATGCAAATCCTGTAGGCACTTGTGAAATGCAGATTCCGATTTTTACGGTCTGTCCTGCAAATGATTTCGGGATTCTTACAGTTGAAAAAATTTCTGAGTTCTGTATCTCGTCGTTCGGATGCTGCTTGAAAAGATAGAATTTTACGGCAGTTCCATTTGCCTGCAGTTCAGCGTCCTGTGGAATTTTAATTTTTGCGCATATAGATAGATCCTTGTACTCCCCGTTCGTTCCGAAGAGTTTTGTCTTTTGCTTTTCTGAAAAAGAATACATGGACACGAGGTTGTTTTTATAGGCGACCGTGATTTTTTCAGAATCATCTTGCTGCTGTTCTGATTGTATTTTGTTTTCAGGAGTGCCGGAACCTTTATGATTTGTTTCGTCATATTTTTTTGAGGTGCAGGAAATCAGTAAAAAAAACAAAAATAAAGGAACTATCTTTTTCATACGCTTTAAATCCATGAAACTGTTTCAGACAAAGGTTTTCTTGAGCTGTGGTTGGGAAGAGGAAGGAATCCTTCTGCTGCATAACCCAAATCCAAAAGCATGAGTATGTCTTCGTTTTCTGGAAGACCGAGCAGATCATGGAGTTTGTCTGCATTGAAATTGTTGATCCAGCAGTTGTCAACGCCGGCGTTCGATGCTGCAAGGCACATGTGCGTGGCGACTATGGTTGCATCTTCAATTCCGGAATTTCTTTTTCCGCATGGGAATGTGTAGACTGAATTTTTGTCATAGGCGACCATGAGGACTACGGGTGCATTATAACGGCATGGCGTGACTTCATCAATTTTTGCCAATGACTGTTCTGACTCGATGACATAGACGTGCTGCTCCTGAAGATTTTTTGCGGTGGGTGCAAGCCGTCCTGCTTCAAGAATCTGCTCTATCAAATTTTTTTCTACTTTTTTGTCAGAGTATTTTTTGCATGAATACCTGTTTTTTACTACTTCGCTGAATTCCATTTTTTCATCTCCTATATGTTTTGGCTCACTGCTTTTGCAAGCTGATCGGCGCATGACGTTCCCTTTGAGCCGCAGAGATTTCCCAGAAGAATTTCCGATATTTTTTCTGCGGCCATGCCTTCGCACAGTTTTGCGATTGCTTTCAGGTTTCCGTTGCATCCGCCTTCAAATGAAATGTTGTGGATGCGGTTTTCATCATCACGTTCAAAATGAATTGCACGGGCACAAGTCCCTGTAGTTTTATAAGTTGTTTTCTGCATGGTCATATACTAGCACAAAATGAATTTTCTTGCTAGTTAATTTTTTTCAATTAGATTTTCCCTTGTAGCAGCTGTCAGATTCAGAGGCATCGAACGCCTTTCTCTCGCCGTCAACGATGAATGCCACGCCGTCTTCATCCTGCACGATCTTGAATGCTTCCTCCGCCATAAGGATTGAATATCTTTCGCGTCCCTTTGCGA
>JAFOTA010000139.1 GCA_017421145.1 Treponema sp. | reverse complement strand
AGAGGGCTTTGGCAGATAACGTCAAAAATATATTCGGACGGAATGAGATATTTTTCATCGTTCGCAGTAATGAAAAATCCCTGGTACTCCTGATGGTTTTTCAGGAACGCATCATCCTTAACGAGCGACATGAAATTCTCATGGCTTATCATTATTGAATTCTGGAGCGTCTGGCTGTCGTTTGAAAGAAGCTTGTAAGTTTCCTTGACCGCGCGCATGTCGTTTTCCGCAAGCGAAGTTTTGAGCATGGAAATCTGGTTGCTGATTATATATGTGCGTGCAATCATCTCCTCGTGCTGATTCACGATCTTTGCAATCTCTGACGAAGAAATCCTTACACTGCCATCACCTTTGGAGGTCTGCGCAGATTTTTCTTCCATTTCGCCGGATGATTCCTGATCCGGATTTTTTTTCGCGCTTCTTCCTGATATTTTTTCAGCGGCAAAAATTTCACCCACAACCGCCTTGTCACAGAACATGATGTAGGGGCGTATGTCAAGGTCTTCGATTTCCGGGCTGTTCTTTTCAATCATCATGCAGATTTTGCAGATTTCATCCGCGACTTCCTGCACAAGAATCTCAATGTTCAGCCTGATTGCGATACGCTCGTCCACGACCGCAGTGTACACGCCTTCAAGCGCTTTGAGCAAGTTGAAGATAGGAATGAATTTTAAAATCCGTGAGTTGTCCTTCGTCATCCTGATGAAGTTTAAAATTTTTGCAGGATCCGCAGTGTTTTTCCTTACCTCAGAACAAAGCAGACGGGTTTCAGCTAGATAGCATTTTATTACGTCTTCTGCCATATATCCTCCTGCGGTCCTTTACGGAAATAAAAAACATTCCCGTCGGAAATTTTTTCAAGTCCTTCCGGGATAATTGATTTGTCCAAGCCGGCAACCTCGTTCATTGAAACAAACAGATACCCGCCCGGGACAAGGCTCTCCGACACAACCTTCATAAGAATTTTCTTTTTCATTTCAGCGCTGAAATAAATAAATACGTTCCTTATAAAAATTATGTCCTGTCCTTCAGGAAAATCACAAAGCTTTGAAAGGTTTATTCTTTTCCTTACGACTTGGGAACATATATCATCAGGAATGGTAAAGCTCCCGTCATCATTTTTATATTTTTCAAGCAGAGGATGGAATTTCGCACCGTCTCCTGCCCTTATTGCATTCTTTTTGTAGCGACCGCCCTCGCATTTTAAAAGGACATCGGTATTTATGTCGCTCGCAATGCAGCTGGCATTAAGCCCCATGGTTTCGGCAAGCAAAAACAGCGAATAAATTTCTTCACCGGAAGATGCCGCCGCGCTCCAGATTTTTATGTTACGCCCGCAACGCTGAACAAAATCCGGGAAGATTTTATTTTTAAGCAGAAGAAACTGTGCCTCTTCCCTGAAAAAATATGTTTCGTTCACCGTAGCAGAATTTATCAGCCTGACCATTTCCTCTTTGTCAGACAAAAGCGAATTATAAAAAGAAGAAAAAGATTTTCCGCATGAAAGCTCCTCACTTCTTTTTTCTATATAATTTCTAATCCCCGTAACATGACTGTCCCTCGGGATAATTCCTATACTTTTTGTGATGAGTCCTATTATCTGTGCAAATTCATTATCTGTCATATAAACCCCATCAGCAATGTTATAAAAGTGCAAGAATCTCCTGCGCCATGACATTACGCCTGTAAACTTTTGTAGCCGCATTCAGCTCAATCGCAGCAGCAGGCATTCCAAAAACAGCGCACGTCGATTTGTCCTCAACGATCGTGTAGCCGCCGTTTTTCAAAATCTCCTTGCAACCTTCGGCACCGTCCCTTCCCATTCCGGTCAAAAGGAGAGCAAGACATGACTTGTTGTAAAAATGCGCCGCACTTCTGAAAAGCTTGTTCACCGCAGGACGCAAAAATCTTTCGGGAGGCTCGTCAGAAAGTTTTAAAACCGGAAGACCTTTTGTGTTCACATAATCAATCACAAGATGCTTTTCCGCAGGAGCCATATATACATGTCCGGGTAAAGCCGTCTCACCGTCGCGTGCAAGATGCATTGGAGTGTTCGGACAGCAGGCATTGAACCAGTCGACCATTTTTCCGTCGGAACCTACATCGATGTGCTGCACATACAAAATCGGAAGCGGGAATTTTTTTCCCAGGCCGGAAAGAACTTCCTGAACCGCAGTAGGGCCGCCGGTTGAAGCCCCGATGCAAAGGACTTTGAATTCACCGGCATCGCTTTTGTTCTGGACATAAAAATCACCATGGACAAGCTCACCGGATTTTGACTGAGGTCCAAGGCTTTTGAGCGCAGTCTTTATCTTCGAGATAAAATCATCCATGGATTTTGAGCTGTAGTTACTGAACGAAGGCCGCTTTTGAAACAAAAATGCACCGGAAGAATCAGCCGCATCCTTGTCACCGTCGTTGTCGGAATAAAGGCAGACAGGAATCCCAAAATTCTCCGAGATTATTTTCGCCGATTCAGCACCCGTCATTTCCGGCATGTCGCAGTCGCTCAGCACAAGGTCAACGTTATTGTTCTGACAAAAATCAACAGCCTTCCGACCGTTGGAAAGAGATTCCATTATTTCAAAATCGCCGTCACCTTTGAGAGCCTTTTCAAAAATCCCTCTTGCAATGGCGGAATCATCAACTATAACCGTGCGGATTTTTTTGTTCATATTTCCTCGCTTGCCAAATCTTTCAGCAATGCAGTTTCAAGCCTGTCCGCATCAAAAAGCGGAATTATTTTCTGCTTGTATTTCACCCGGTCCTCAAAGACATCTTCCTGTTCCGGTTCAAAAAAAACTTCGATGTTCGAAATGTGGATGCAGAAATGATCGTCGTCCCTTTTAAAAAGCAGAAAAACATTTTCGGGAATATCCGAGTTCTGCTCGTTGTCCAGTTTGAGCGAATTGATTACCGTATATGGATTTCCGCGGCAATTCAAAACGCCCTCGACATAATCCGGGACAAAAGGCAGATGATGGATTTTTGATCCGTACATTATTTCCTGAATCAGCGACGACTTGAAAGCAAACCTCTGTTTTCCGATTGAAAAAATCAGATAGGAGCTTACGGTCGTGTCATCAGCCTGAGGATTTTCTACCTGCCGTTTTTCCGGATGTGCTCTCATAAATCAGATGCCCCTTATTTTTTTTCGTTGGTAGAACTTTTCACCGAGTTGTTAAGCTGCTCGCTCATTGCCCTGATGTGTTCGGATGATGCAGAAATGTTGTCGGTCGCCACGGTGAAATTCTCAACGCCGGATGAAATCTGTTTAAGCGCAATCAAAACCTGCTCGGATGAAGAAGTCTGCTGCTGGATGATTTCCGTGATGTCGCCTGCACTTGCCGCCGTGATTTCCGCAGAATCCTTGATGCTCGCAAATCTTTCGGCAAGGCTCTTTGCATTCTCGTATCCCGCATTGATTTTTTCGGTTCCGCTTTCGGATGCAAGTATGAGGCTGTCCGATGAATGTTGTATCTCGTTGATTTTTTCCTTGATTTCTTTTGTACCGTCGATGATTCCGTCAGAAAGCCGCCTGATTTCGTTCGCAACGATTCTGAAACTCTTTCCTGCTTCACCGGCACTGGATGCTTCAAGCTCTGCATTGAAAGCGATGATTTTCGCCTGGTCAGCCACGTTGTTGATGAGCGTTACGATATCCCAGATGCTTTCAATTCTTTCGCTTAAAACTTTCATTCCCTCGATGGTCTGCTGGTTTGCGTCGAATATAGCATGAAGCTGCGCAACATTCTTTTCAATGGAAGAAACACCGTTCGCAACGTCGGAGGAAGTTTTCTCGGAGACTTTTGACACGTCCTTGATTTTTGCGGCGATGCTTTCGGAAAGCGCATTCGAATCTTCCATTGTCGCAACTATTTCTTTTACGGCCGCACTCTGATCCTGTGCCGTCGCAGCATTTTCTTTCGCAGACACTACAAGATTCTGGGTTTCCTCAAACAAATTCTTTCCAAGCTCCTGCTCGCCCAGCCTCATCTTCCTGATTGTATTTATGTTCATTATGGATGCAAAGATGCTGAACAAAATGAGGATCGCCTCGAAAACGACTATGGTATTTGAAAGGGAACCTGTGAAATCCATCTTAGGTCCTTCAATCACGATGAACCACGGGGACGAACCGATTTTTGAAATGCCGTAAAAATTCCGTCCCTTGACGAGTGTCTTCATCTCGCCGTTCATCCATTCTTTTTTGTCGCCCTTGTATGTCGTCTCATCAATCCACTTCTTTTTCATGACCCTCTGCACATCTTCATTCGTCATGTAAAATCCGTCCTGATTGATCAGGCTGATCTTTGAGCGCTTGGAGATCTGGATTTCTTTCAGCTGCGAAACCAATTTTTCAAGATAAACGTCACAGCCCACGACACCGATTATTTTTCCCGAGGCATTTTTTACGGCCTGTGAGATTGTTATGACATAATCACCGTTCTCACTGTCAGCGGTGGCATAAGGATTTGAGAAAGCAGGCTTACCGTCATTCTTGATTGCCTCCGTATACCATTCGCGGCTCGACACATCAAAAGTTTCGGGAATCTCCCAACCCTCGCTGTGTATGAAACGTCCGCCCTGGGATATCGGGGTGGTAGAAATATAATAGAAGGAAGACGTGTTTTTGAGTGTCTTCATAAGAGTCTTGATAAGAGGCTCCAGAACATCATCACGGCCGTCACCGAGCTTGGCAAAGTTCACGAAGTTTTCAAGGTTCACGGTAATCGGCTCGACATTTTCCATTATGCTTGAGTTCAATGTTTCAAGCGAAATCTGGAGCTGGGCATTGATGTAATATGTCAGGATCGTTTCCGAAACGTTGTAAAAAAATGTACACGCCACGATCGTCACAATAAGGAGCGGCACAAGCACACCAAGAAAAAGTTTCCGCGACTTCTTTTTTGTGGACATATTTGCAAAATTGTTTTTCTTAGACATAAACACTCCAAAAAACTTGCTGTTCAAGGAAATTTTAAGGAATCTACACAGAGAACCCTTCTATACTCATAGATTTTCGGCATGGGAAGGATAGATTTTGACAATTTTTTTCATGCTGATTCCGGTCGGCTCGAACAGATTTCATGCAAAAAAAAAACGGAACCCCTGAATACAAGGATTCCGCAATGACTAAAATTCCCTGGTGATGTTTTTCATCCATTTTCTTCTTTTATAATGCACCACGTTGAAAATCATTTTTTCCCATTCGTCAAGGTAGACGATCAGATACACGACAAGCGGCGGAAGATGCAGGGCAAAAGCACAGAAAAAACCGAGCGGCACGGAAATCACCCACATTGAAAAGAAATCAAGTATAAGGCCGAATTTCGCATCACCACCGGCACGGAAGACACCGCAAATCAATACCGTGTTGATTGACGCACCAAAAAGAGAAAAGCAGTTTATATATAGAAGATACGGAAGAAAATACGAAGCCTGTTCGGTAAGGTCATCGACGATTACATAAAGAAGCGGACGGCACAAAGCCAAAACAACCGCACCCAGCGCACCGGCAATAATCGTAATCCGCACAAGACGTGACGCATTCCGTGAAGCCAGCTCCAGCTGATTTGCCCCCATCTGCTTTCCCAAAAGAATAGCCCCACCATAAGCCATTCCGAAACAAAGAACGCTCGCAAGATTCCTGAGAACCGTAACGACGGAATTCGCCGCAACCAGATCGGCATCAAGGTGACCCATAATCACCGCATACATGGACCATCCCGCACCCCACACCGCTTCATTTCCGATTGCAGGAAGAGAATAACGGACGAAATCTTTTAAAAGAACCTTATTGCGCCTGAACAAAACTTTCGGACTGAAACTGATTTCCTTTATCCTTGTGCAGACGATCACGCAGAGCAAAAACTCGACGGCACGTGAAATGGTCGTTGCAAGAGCCACGCCGCGGACACCCATCTTAGGCGCACCCATAAGCCCGAAAATAAATACGGCGTTCAAAAATATGTTCAGAAGAAGTGCGGACGTTGTAATGGCGGTAACCGTTTTAACGCGCTCGATGCTTTTCAAAACAGCCTGATAAATCTGGGAGAACGAAAGCAAGAAAAATCCGATTCCAACAATCTCCAGATACTCGCTTCCAATCGAAATGAAATCTTCGTTGCCTGTAAAAATCCGCATCAAAAGTCCGGGGGCAAAAATCGAAAACATGGAGAACAAAAGTCCGATCGCCGCAGAAATCTTTACGCCGATTCCGAAAATATTTTCTATTGACGCAATGTCTTTTTTTCCCCAGTACTGAGCCGCAAGCATGACCACGCCGGAAGAAAGTCCCGTAAAAAACAAAAACAAAATGAACGGAATGTATGAAGCAAGGTTCACGGCAGCAATCGCATTCTGCCCCACCTCACCGAGACCGAGCATGATCACGTCGGATGAACTTACGGCAGCGGAAATCAAATTCTGAAGCGCAATGGGAGCGACAATCGTAAAAAGGGATTTATAGAACTGCTTTGATTCGGCTTTCATGTCAAGGGATTTTTCCATATTCATACGGCGAACGTATCAAAAAAAATGATGCAAGTCAATATAAAAAAGGCGGCAAACCGATCAAGTTCACCGCCTTTTCCAAGCTATGCAAGATATCGTCATGCAGTCTTTATTTCGATGCGTTTCGGCTGGGTTGCTTCATGGCGCGGCATGGTAACGACAAGGACACCGTCCTTTACGTTTGCCGAAATCTTTTCGCTGTCAATGTCGTTCGGAAGCGTGAAGCTCCTGCTGAACTTTGAATAGCGGCGTTCCTTTATGAGCCATTTCGTGCCATCCTTCTTCTCCGCCTTCATTTCGTTCTTTTCGTCTTTCTTTTCTTCCTTTGCAGATTTCGTTTCAGAAGAGATGGTAAGCACGTTGTCTTTCAGTTCAATCTCCACGTCTTTGTCCGTTTTTCCGGGCAAATCCATTTCGAGCGTGTAAGCATCCTTGTCTTCCTTGACGTCCACTTTAGGATTTGCGGCTGCCTTGTTCAGGGCAAGAGTCGGAAAGAAGAAATCCTCATCGAAACCGTCAAACAAATCGTTAAAAAGTGTCAAATCGTTCATAAAATGCCTCCAAAAGATTTTGATTTTTGAAGGATTTTTCATCCTTCACTTAAAAGGTTAGCAAAACGCGTGCCAAGTTTTTAATAAGATTTCCAGATGCGTGTTTACGCATGAAAATCCGCCTTTCCGCACGAAAAAAGAAAAGATGACCGCCGGCAGGAAAAATCGTCATGATTTTGAGTCATTTTGTCCCAACCGAAGGAGCAGGCGCACATGTTTTGTCCCCGTGCGAATTTGAAACTCATTCTCATATTGACAGAAAGATGAATTTAATGTAATTTGAGAGCGGTTATCAAATTCAAAAACATAAAGGTCAAAGCATGGCTCAGGAGCAGACAAAAATTTCTTACAGAACAAAGCAGCGT
>JAFOTA010000138.1 GCA_017421145.1 Treponema sp. | reverse complement strand
ACGGTAGCTTCGTTTTGAAGTCATGGCATCGTAGGCATCGGCAACCGCTATCATGCGGGCAATGTCGGGAATGTCGGTTCCTTTCAATCCTTCCGGGTATCCTCGTCCGTCATAGCGTTCATGGTGATAGTTTGCGCCTATTCTCAGGTAAGGGGACTGGGTGATGCTCGAAAGAATCTGCTTTCCGATTACAGGATGCGTTTTTATTACGGCGTATTCTTCATCGGTGAGCTTTCCTTCCTTATTGATTATGCTGATTGGGATTCCTATTTTTCCTACGTCATGCAGAAGGCCTGCAAAATAGACTTCCTCGCACTCTTTTTCGTTTTTTCCCGCAAGAACGGCAATCCTCTTGGAATATTCCGCCACGCGTGCTGAATGTCCGTGGGTGTATGGATCCTTTGCATCTATTGCAAGGGCAAGTGCCTGGGCTGTCTGCTCGAACATAGTGTGCATGTTCTTCTGTTCTTCTTTGAGGAATTCAATGGTCAGTTTGTTCGCATGGTCAACGGTCTTGTTCATATCGACAAGGACGAAAATGTAAAGAAGCGCGACTTCGGCTGCAATCGTTATGTTCATGAGCGAAAGTCCGTATATGAAAACCTGTGCCGCCGCCGCGATTATCGGAATCACCCAGAAAAGAATCAGGGGAATTCTTATGCGCCTTGGTATGCGGTCGAAATTTGTAATCAGCACGGAAATCTGCAGCAAAATTGCGCATCCCTGCAAGAAATAGCTTATCCATAATCCCGGGGCACGGTGGTAGAGATTATTCTCGTCAATAGTATAGTAAAGTCCTGTGAACTGGGAAACAATCAGAAGGATCAGGCCCAGGTCAAGGAAAATGTAGGAAACGTAAAGGCGTACCGGCATTTTTTTGAGGTTTCCCTCATGGGTGTAGAGATCCCCTAGATATGAGTTGTAGCCGAGCATTATAAAAAGCATCATCAGATAGGCAATGAAGTTCATTGTCTTGACCATCCAGAAGCCGAGCGGGGAAGTGTCACCCCTGAAAATATATGAGAATCTGTCTGCCAGAAGGAGGAGCGCCGCATATATTTCCATGAACATGATTGTACGTCGACGCTTTTTGTCCATTGAATATGAAAGAAAAGCGAGAAAAGCCAGAACCCCGCAGATTCCGCTCAAAAAAAGCATTACATTCAGCTGATGCCGCTGTAAAAATTCCATTTCAGATAAGTCCTGCCATGATAGAACCGTGATTTTTCTACTATTATAATATGGTTTTTGTGGCATTGAAGTCAATAAAAACTGGAATGCATTTATGAAACCTATTTCCATATGTCTTGTTTGATTTAGTGTGGAGATTATAACATGAAAAAGCTTATTTTATCTTTAGTTTCATTGATTTTTATTCTTCCGTGCTTCGGACAGAAAATGAACCGGGCGGTGAAAATCGAAACCGTAAATCCGGGCGACAAAAAATCGCTTTTGGTCTATGAAACCGGGCGCAGTACGGAAACCATCGGAAATTATTCTTCGACCGTAATAGAGTACATGATTGAAAACAGGACCAACAAGATTCTTGAGGGTGAATTTGAGTTTCCCCTTTATGACGGTGAGTCTGTTGCCGGATATGCACTGGACATAAACGGAGTCATGCGCAAGGGCGTTGCAATTGAAAAGGAAAAGGGCAGGGAAGTCTTTGAGGATGTGGTGCGCCGCAAAGTCGATCCGGGGCTTGTGGAAATGACATCCGGAAACAATTTCAAAACCCGCGTCTATCCGATTCCTGCAAACGGCGTTCGTCATCTTGAAATAACCGTGGAAAAAGAGATTGAGGACAAATCTTCAGTGGACAAGCTTTTTCTCCAGACTACGGGAAGGAACACATATTTTTATTTCTATGAGAAAACCGGAAAGTCAAAGATTCAGAGCGACATTCCGAACACAAGGAATCTGACGGTCCTCTTTGATGTTTCAGGCTCTGCAGAAAACCGCGACATAGAAAAGGAACTGGATTTTTTGAAGCAGTATTCCGAAAGCCTTGGAAACCCTAAAATCAGGTTCGTGACCTTTGCCGATGAAATCGTTGACAGCTTTGACATTGATTTTGCACGCAACGCAAGAAGCTCGGAGCAGAAAATCCGCGGCCTTGAATTTGACGGGGCGACCAATCTTGACGTAATCAAAAATTTCAGCGGAAGGGAAGTGCTTTTGTTCTCCGACGGTCTTTCAAACTGGGGGAATATGGAAGATTATTCCGTTGCAAAGAGGGGAGGGCGGATCAGCACCGTCAATTCTTCAAAATCTGCGAATTTCGGCACTTTGAAAAGGATTGCCGGAGTCAACGGCGGTATGTTCATCGACCTGAACGAACTCAGCGTGAAAAATGCGGTGAAAAAGGTTTTTGAAAATCCTCTCCGCGTAATCAGCGTGGACTACAGAAAATCAGAAATGGAAGACGTGTATCCTGCCGTGGGAACCATCGTTGACGGAGGCGTTTCAATTACGGGAATCCTCAAGTCAAAGCGCGGTACGGTGAAAGTTTCCCTTGGAAGGAACGGCATGGTTGAGCAGGTGATTGAAAAAGAGATTTCTTCCTTTTCATATGATGCCGAAGAGTCTGACAAAGTTTCCCGCTTGTGGGCAATGCAGAAAATCGCCGATCTGGACATAGATTATGAGGAAAATAGAAGCGAAATATTGAGCCTTGCAAAGAAATTCACTGTGGTCACAAAAGATACGTCCCTCATCGTGCTTGATTCCGTGGAAGATTATGTCCGCTATGGAATCGATCCGCCGGAAGAGCTTAGGAAAGAGTACGACAAGCTTGTTTCAAGGAATCAGGGAGCAAAAAAATCAAATGAAAGCTCCGGTGTCCCAAGGGAAGTTTATACGAAATTCGAGGAGTTCAAGAAGTGGTGGTCAAAGAATCCTTCCGATTTCAAGAAAGTGCAGAAAAAAGGCGGCTATGACCACGGATATTCAGGCGGCATGTCTCCGAGGGTATATTCGGAAAGGGTTGCTCCAGTTGCATCATCAAGGGCTTCTGAAAGCGTTGCCGACGTTATGTGGGAAGACAGCTATGATTATGAACCTGCCGAATCTCCTGAAGTATTGCGGAATACGACCGGATCTTCTGGAAATGAAAGGATTACGAACCGTACTACAGGCGGACGTTCAGCTTCCGAACCTGTGTATGCTCTGGAGGGCAAAGGATTTTCTTCTGACGGCATGGAAAAAGGCAGGGGAAATACAAGAGGCACGGCCGCTACGGTCACTCTGCAGGCATGGAATTCAAATGCGGGATATATTGCAGTTTTGAAAAAGACTCCTGAAAGCCGCATGTACGCAAAGTATCTTGAGCTTAAGAAAGATTACGGAGCTTCACCTTCGTTCTTCATGGAAACCGCAGATTATTTCATCGACGAGGGAATGGAAAAGGAAGGAATGAGGATTCTTTCAAACCTTGCCGAAATCAACCTTGAGAATACCGACGTTCTCCGCGCACTGGGAGCAAAGCTTCTGGAACTCGGTGACTGCGAGAATTCAATCCGCGTGTTCAAGAACCTTACCAAGCTCCGGGAAGAAGTGCCCCAGTTCTACCGTGACCTTGCCATGGCCTATGAAAAGAACGGAAATTATCAGGAAGCGGTGGATGCATTGTGGTACGTTGCGTCAAGATCCTGGGATTCACGCTATTCAGAAATCCAGCAGACCGCGCTCAATGACATGAATGCGATCATTGCGAACAACAGGCATGCAAAAATTGACGTTTCTGCAATCGACAAGAACCTGATGCAGAATTTTGACGTGGGACTGAGAATCGTCCTTACTTGGAACACCGATGACTGCGACATTGATCTGTGGGTCACTGATCCGCAGAAAGAAAAGTGCTATTACGGGCACAAGGAAACCCAGTCAGGCGGAAGGATGTCACGTGACTTTACGCAGGGTTACGGTCCTGAAGAATTCTGCCTTAAAGTTGCACCGGGAGGAAAATACAAGATTGAGTGCAATTATTACGGAAACCATCAGCAGAAACTGCTCCAGCCGGTAATCGTGCAGGCGGAAGTGTACACCAATTTCGGCCGTCCGAATCAGCAGAAGCAGGTTATGACGCTCCAGCTTGATGACGTGAAGCAGACGTTCCTGATCGGTGAAATCGACGTGAAATAAAGCGCAGGTAAGTGCCGGGACATAAAAAAGCTTGTTCCGGCATTTATCTGATTTTTTTTGTAAGATACCTTGACAGGTGAGGTATTATGATGTATAAGTTACTTGTACGGCGAAGTATATCAAAGATTTTATGGTTAACACTAAATGAGCATACGAGGTATGCTGCCCGCTTTCGGATTATTTAGTGTTTCCTTAACTCGCATTGGGACAAGGAGGAATGTTGCTTAACTATTCTGATATTCTTAGAGGATTGACGGATACGATTATTTTAGAGCGGCTGAATCAGTCGGACAGCTACGGCTACCAGATAAACAAGGCTATACGTGAATGCAGCGGTGAAAAAATGGAGCTGAAGGAAGCCACTCTTTATACATCGTTCCGCAGGTTGGAAGACGGGGCGTTGATCCTGTCTTATTGGGGTGACGAAAACTCCGGTGCGCGCAGGAGATATTATTCCATTACGGAAAAGGGGCGTGCAGTGCTGAACGAAAACAAGCGTGATTGGATTGAAATTCAGCGGCTTATCGAAAAGCTTGTCCTGGGGGCAGGTACTGAAAATCAGGGGAGCTTGCAGAAAAAAATGACAGGAGAAAACAATGAATTCTAAAATCAAAAATTATGTTGACGTTTTGTTCAGGGACATACCGAACACCAAAAAAGCCAAGGAGCTTAAGGAAGAAATCCTTTCCAATCTGAACGATCATTTTGAGGCTCATGTTGCGGAAGGAAAATCGGAGAACCAGGCGTACACTGAATCTTTGGCTGATCTCGGTGACGTGGACGAGCTTCTTAAATCACTTGAACCTGAGCGTGACCTCAAAAACAGGATCGATGAGTTCAGGAAAAGCCGCGCGAAAAAAACGGCCGTTGCAATCGTTCTTTACATTATCGGCATTGCGCTTCTTATCGGTTTCGGCGGAATGGGTGAATTCATTTCCGGGCTTGATGAAGACAAGATGGGGCTTATCGGTCTGATTCTTATGCTTGTGTGTGCCGCAGTTGCAACCGGGCTTATAATCTATGCGAACATGTGCGCACCCCAGGACGTGAAGGATTATCTTTCAAAAGGATCCGGCATAATCCCTGACCGCAAACCAAGGACAACGGGAAACAAATCCTTGGATGCATTTTTCCGCTTCTACTGGCTTTTGGCCCTTGCTATTTATCTGTTCATAAGTTTCAGAACCGGCGCGTGGTACATCACCTGGATCATATGGATTATCGCCGCAGCAATCAAAGAAGCCGTGTATTGCTTTACCGGGGTAGACAGCAAAAATGCAGATTCTGAATAGGGGAGTTTACGGAAATCATGAAAGGTACTAAAATATTGGGTGTATTGTGGATTGTCGTTTCGGTGCTTTTGGCATGGATTCTTATTTCACATCTGACTAAAGGAGGAAATTTTATGTTTGGTCTTTTTGGAGCCAAGGAAGAAAAATCCGTTTCGGTTCCTGAAAATGCGGATACACATTTTGCCGCCGTTGATATAAAATCTATTGATGCCGACGTTTCTTTCGGAAAAATCATCGTTGAAAAAAAAACTGTGGGTGATATATGCGTCAGTATAGAAGGAAACAAGAATTTGTGGCCGAGCGTATATGTCCGTGACGGCGTTCTTAAAATCGAAGGTCCGGAAAGAATGCTTTATATCGGTTTTAAAACGCTTACCGTTACTGTCGTTCTCCCGCAGGATTATGAACCGGAAGAAATCGACCTTAAAAGTACGAGCGGCTCCATGGAGATTACCGGCATAAAGACCCGGAATCTGGACATGAAAGCTTCGAGCGGCTCCGTCAAAATGGAAAACTGCGAGACCGAAAACGCCGACATAAAGACAACGAGCGGCTCCGTCAAGGCAGAGGGGTGCAGGTTCGGATTTTTGGACTGCAAGGTTTCAAGCGGTTCCATAAGGCTTGGCGGTGCAATCGGAAAAATGGACGTGAACGTGACGTCAGGAAGCTTGCGTGCAGATTTGAGCGAGGCTTTGACAGGAGACAGTTCGCTTCGTACTACTTCCGGTTCCCTGCATCTTTCCGTTCCGCATGACAGCAATCTCGGCATAAAGTATTCGACCATGAGCGGAAGCTATAAAAACCAGATAACGGGTGCCTCAGGTAAGAAAGGCACTGATATGATTGGAAACGGCAGCGTAAAGCTTGATCTTTCTGCAACGAGCGGTTCCATAAAAATCGAATAGGGGGACATGTATGAAAAAGGTTTTCATTTCACTTGCATTTGTTTTTGCCGTCGGACTGATTTTTGCCGAAGGAATTTTATTTACGCGCAGTTCATCAAGGTCAGCGTCCAATGCACTGGAATTTTCTGCGGTAGATTTGAACGGCAATGCGGTCAGCAGCAAGGATATTTTCAAAAACAACAAGATCACCATGATAAATATCTGGGGAACTTTTTGCGGGCCTTGCATCAGTGAAATGCCGGAGCTTGCAAAGCTTAACAAGGCGAACAAATCAAAGGGCGTTGAAGTCATCGGAATCATCATTGACGTGGAGCTTGACAGATCCGGAAAAGTCAATGCAAGCCAAAAGAAAACCGCAGATTCAATCATCTCCAAAACCGGTGCTGATTACAGGCATATCGTTCCTTCCGCAGAAATGGAAAGGGGATTTTTGAGCGGAGTTCAGGCTGTCCCGACAACGATTTTCGTGGATTCAGAAGGCAGGCAGATCGGTGATGCAGTGGTCGGTTCACGTTCACAGTCACAGTGGCAGAAAATCATAGACAAGCTTTTGAAATGATGCAGAAAAAAAATCGCCGTGTGCTTGTTGCCGCAATTTTTCTCTCTCTCGGAATATGCCTGATTTTGCTCGGTATTTTCCGTGGGGAGGCTTTGTCTGTTTTTATGAAGGCGACCAGAATCTGCCTTGAATGCATAGGAATCGGCTGATATGGAAAAAAGACAGGAATCAAAACGGCGCTCCAGGATCCGGCTGATTGTACAGGCATGTTTTGCGGCTCTTTCAAACGGCTATGTAAAAGGATTTTTTACCGGAAAGATTTACCAAGGTCCTTCAAAATACGTATGCGTTCCGGGAATGAACTGCTATTCTTGTCCGGGTGCATTGGGGTCTTGTCCTATAGGTGCATTGCAGTCAAGCCTCGGCAGCAGGGAATACAAGATTTCATTGTACGTGACCGGTTTCCTCGTTGTTTTCGGCACTGTTCTCGGCCGCTTTGTATGCGGATTTTTATGTCCGTTCGGTCTTATACAGGATCTGCTTTTTAAAATTCCGTTCATAAAAAAATTCCGTAAGCTTCCGGGAGAAAAATGGCTCCGCCGCCTGCGCTTTGTTTTCCTTTCTATATTCGTGATTCTGCTTCCTTTGTTCGTGATCGACATAACCGGATTGGGAAAGCCTTGGTTCTGCCAGTTCATATGTCCGGTGGGAACTCTTGAAGGCGGAATTCCCTTGGTGCTTCTGAACAATGCAATGCGCGGTGCCGCAGGTTTTTTGTACCGATGGAAAGTCGTCATACTCATAATCACGCTGATTTCTTCTATTATAATCTACCGTCCGTTCTGCAGGTATGTTTGTCCGCTCGGGGCCTTGTACGGAATCTTCAACAAGATTTCATTTTTAAGGCTCAAAGTAGATTCTGAAAAATGTACCGGATGCGGCTCATGCCAGAAAAAGTGCAGGCTTGACATTCCTGTATGGAAAAATCCGAACAGCATTGATTGCATTCGTTGCGGTGAGTGCCGTTCGTCATGTCCGAATGATGCCATAAATTTTTGCAAACCACTTTCTTCCGTGCTATAATTGTAAGACATTAAACTACATTTAAGGGGTGCTTTATGGTTGATTATACGGAAGGTTCAGGAAAACAATATCATACCGGCGTGGGACCAGGCGACATCGGAAAATATGTGATAATGCCCGGTGATCCGAAGCGCTGTGAAAAAATAGCGGCTCATTTTGAAAATGCACGTCTTGTAGCTGATGTCCGTGAGTATGTTACATATACAGGAACTCTTGACGGTGTTCCGGTCAGCGTCACTTCAACAGGAATCGGAGGCCCTTCTGCTGCCATTGCGATAGACGAGCTTGCAAAATGCGGTGCGCACACTTTTCTACGGGTGGGAACATGCGGCGGAATGCAGGAAGATGTGATGGGCGGCGACATAGTGATTGCGACCGGTGCAGTCAGGATGGAAGGAACAAGCCGTGAATTCGCCCCTATTGAATATCCTGCCGTTGCGGACATTGATTGCGTCAATGCGCTTGTGGGTGCCGCAAAAAAATTGGACGTAAGGCATCATGTCGGAGTGGTGCAGTGCAAGGATTCTTTTTTTGGTCAGCATGAACCGGAGATTATGCCCGTGAGCTATGAGCTTGAAAACAAATGGCAGGCATGGCTCAGGATGGGTTGCCTTGCATCTGAAATGGAAAGCGCGGCTCTTTTTATTGCCGGCCAGTTTTTGCGCGTAAAAGTCGGCTCATGTTTTCTTGTGGTTGCAAATCAGGAGCGTGCGAAAAAAGGTCTTTCAAACGTCCAGGCACATGACACGGAGCTTGCTATAAAAGTTGCAGTCGAAGCAATGCGTTCTCTCATAAAGGACAATCAATAAAGGGCATTGGATCATGAAACGTTTTTGCATACTGATTTTACCTCTGTTTTTGTTTTTCTCCTGTTCCTATCAGCATGATTTTGATCAGCCGGCCGTTCTTTCCGATGCACCCGGAGTCACTCTTCAGAATCACAATGAAACGATAGTCGTGAATCCTGCATCCCCGTCAGAAAACGCGCTCATTTTTTATCCGGGCGGTTCAGTCGATTATGCATCCTATCTTCCGCTTTTGGTCAAGTGTGCAAAAAATGGAGTGAAATGCTTTTTGCCTCAGATGCCTTATGATCTGGCAATTCTTGAAATTTCCGCCGCCGACAGATTGAGGTCTGATTATCCCGAAATCAAAAACTGGTATATCGGAGGGCATTCATTGGGCGGTGCCATGGCTGCATCCTATGTTGCTTCCCATGCACAGTCATTCAAGGGGCTTGTCCTTCTTGCCGCATATTCTACGAAAGACCTGAAATCATCCGGGCTTAAAGTGCTGAGCCTCTATGGTTCAAAAGACGGTGTCCTGAAAATGGACAACTACGGAAAATGCCTTTCAAATCTTCCGTCCGGTTATGAGGAGCATGTCATTGAAGGCGGAAACCACGGTCAGTTCGGTTCATACGGATTTCAAAAAGGAGACAATGAAGCCGGCATTTCTGCACATGCACAGCAAACCACCGCCGCAGATTTTATAGGGGAGTTCTGCAGATGAAATTCAAAAAAACGCTCCTTGCCGCAGTCCTGATTTTTATGGCCGGAAATATTTTTGCATTCACTTTTGACTTGGAGCTTCCGCTTAAAATAGTGCTTGCAAAAACAGAAAACGAATTCGCCTATGATTATTGCGCTTCCAAATTCCTTGACATTCCGGTTCCGCTTGTAGGTCCGGTCAGGGCGCAGTATGTCTTCAATCCCGAAACGACAAAGGGATGGACTTTTTCTGCCGGATTGAGTTCCTATGTGTTTCCGTTCCAGACGCTTGCATTGAGCGCGTCCGCATCATACAGGCTTTGTACGTTTAAAAACGGCGGTACTCTTGAGCTAAAAAACACCCTGGATGCAGGCCTCTTCTGCCTTGTATCTTCATTCTATGACGTTGAAAAAGGAATGACGGTGACAAAGCCTTGGTTTTCACCCGGGCTTGAGTATTCCCTTACGGTCGAATACATGACGCACGGCAAGGTTCCGGTATATTTTGCAGTCGGTCCTGGCATTGCTCTTGCATCGGCAAAAGGCTCGTTTTTCCTTTATTACGGCGTGAATGTTCTCGTAGGATTCAGGATAGGGGAGTGAAGGTTCAAAAAGGAGTGCTTGCGTTCACTGTGTATGAGGTGACGTCGGGTACTACTTCACCGTCTATCTGAAGTGCAACAGGCCGGTCAAAGCTCACCGTTATTGATTTTCCGGTCATTATGCTGACTGCCTTTTCGTTTTTTACGTGTTCTCCCTTGAAGATTTTCGGGAAAAGCATGAGCGTTTTAAGCCTGTTTTTTCCGTGCCATACCATGCATGAAAGAGTGTCCGAGCTGCGTTTTTGAAGCGGCGTGGGCATCATTCCGCCTCCGAAAAACCTTCCGTTCATGCTCGGTGCAAGCCACACGTCCTTGAATGAGTATTTTTTTCCGTCAACGGTAACGTCGGCACAAGTCGGGTTGTATCCGAACAGCATTCCTTTTATGGCAATCATTGTGTAGTTTACAGGGCGGCTGCTTTTTTCCCTCAGTTTTTCGCCTGTTTCGCTGCAATAGCCGTCAATTCCATAGCCGATTCCGTTCAGGAATTTTTTCGTAAGCCCGTTTACTTTTATGACCGGGAGATTTTTTATTGCTTCCGATATTTCGACCGGCTCCTTTGCATCTGCTTTTTCAATGTCGCGGATAAAATCGTTTCCTGTTCCGCATGGATAGTAATAAAGCTTCATTCCGCCTATAAAAAGCTCGGCTTCGTTTACAAACCTGTTCAGGGTTCCGTCGCCGCCTGCAATGATCAGTTTTTCGCCCCTCGGAAGAAAATCGAAAAATGTCTTGTAATCGGAAAAAGACGTTATGTCCACGTACCTTATGTTGGAATCAGGGAGGATTTCTGAAAGTTTTTTCGCAAGCATTTCGCCGTTTCCGCTGCTTGAAAGAGGATTGTAAAGGACACAACAGTTTTCGTTCATTTGAGACACTTCCAAAATTATGAATTGCCGGTAACAGATTCCGGGGTAAGGTCGATTCTATCTTTCTTTTGTATTAAAGGCAACATGGAATTTGCACGATATGCTTAGTATAATGGACATTCTGTCTACCCAAGCACGCTGCAACAACCAACCCCAGGCATGGAAACGGAAGCCGGAGCAATCTTTTGCAGCATATTGATTGCCCCTTGGTTTTATAAATCATTTGAACTCAATGGTTCCGAGCTGATTTTCATTTACGGTTATTACCGCCGTTTTTGTTTCCCAGATTGAGCCGCCTTCCCACATCTGTCCGTATGTGAATTTTACTGTGGTGGAACCTTTTTTCAGGCATTTGAATCCGAAAGATTCCGTTCCGCCGACACCGACCCTTGGTGAATCAGTTTCGTCCTGCGTATATGTGCGTGATTCAAGCTTTGCGATGGATTCATCAGCGATGGAAATCTTCCAGCTGCCTCCCGTAGTCGGATTTGATTTCAGGTCAACGGTAATATATTTTGTTGCATTCTGCTTCTGCAAGTCCGCCTCCTTTTCTGATTCAGCTTCCTTTGTGCTTGTCTGCGTAGTTTTTTGAGTGCCGCTTGTGGTCGTACATCCTGTCATGGCCGTAACTGCAACTGCCGCCGCCGTGAAAAATAAAAGCATGCTCTTTTTCATAATACAAATACACCTCTTTAGTTAAAATATCATTTTTTTTTGCATAAACGTCAAGCTCTTTTTTGTGAACGGCTTGTTTTACCTATATTTCATGCTTACGCATGCATCGTCTTTACACATACCTTGTCTTTACACATACCTTGTATTGGTATATAATAAAAGCGACTATTGTTAAAGAGGTAACGAAATGGCAGCTGCAAAAGAAGAAAAAAAATCTGATGCACCGAAAAAGAAGGAGCGCGTGGTTGACGGCCATAAAATGCTCATGAACAGGCTTTGCAGGATCGAAGGACAGGTAAGGGGTCTGAAGAAAATGCTTGAAAATGACACTTATTGCCTGGATATCCTTATTCAGGTTTCTGCGGTGAATGCAGCCCTGAATTCATTCGGAAAAGAGCTTCTTACGGATCACATCTATACACGTGTCGTCACTGACATACGCAACGGAAAAGAAGGTTCCATAAACGAGCTTCTGGAAGTAATTCAAAAAATGATAAAGTAAGGTTTATGGAAAAATATTCTGTTAAGGGAATGTCCTGTGCTGCATGCGTCGCAAGGGTCGAAAAAGCCGTTTCAAAAGTTCCGGGAGTCACATCATGTACCGTGAGCCTTCTTACAAATTCAATGGGAGTTGAAGGAAATGCGAAGGTTTCGGACATACTGTCTGCGGTAAAAAAAGCCGGATATGAAGCACGATCCCTGGACGGCGGAAAAACAGAAAAAAAAGCGGAAGAAAATGAAACTCAGGCAATAAAAAAGAGGCTCATAAGTTCCGCTGCATTCCTGCTTGTCTTGATGTACATAAGCATGGGGCATATGATGTGGGACTGGCCGCTTCCTTCATGGTTTATGAAAGACGGAGGAAACCACGTTGCCATGGGACTTCTCCAGATGATTCTTTCGGCAATCATACTGATTATAAACAAAAAATTTTTCATAAGCGGATTCAAAAGCCTCGTTCACCTTTCCCCGAACATGGATACCCTTGTTGCCATGGGTTCAGGCGTTTCGTTTTTATACAGCACCGTGATGCTTTTTTTGATGACCGATGCCGTGATGTCGAAAGAGCATGCACAGGTTATGCATTACATGGAAAATTTCTATTTTGAAAGTTCCGCAATGATCGTGACCCTGATTACGGTCGGAAAGCTTCTTGAATCAATTTCAAAAGGAAAGACGACGGATGCGCTGAAATCGCTCATGAACCTTGCGCCGAAAACTGCAGTGCTGATCCGCGGAGAAAAAGAAATCGAAGTGCCGGTTGAGCAAGTGACGGTCGGTGACGTTTTTGCCGTGCGTCCTGGAGAAAGCATTCCTGTTGACGGAATTGTGATTGAAGGAAATTCATCGGTTGACGAATCTGCTTTGACCGGAGAATCCGTTCCTGTCGATAAAGAATGCGGCTGCAATGTTTCCGCTGCAACGATCAATCAGGAAGGATATATAAAATGCAAGGCAACGCGCATAGGAAAGGACACTACCCTCTCCCAGATCATCCGCATGATGAGCGATGCCGCGGCGACAAAAGCACCTATCGCAAAAATTGCCGACAAAGTTTCCGGGATTTTTGTTCCGTCGGTCATGGTGATTGCACTTGTCGTTTTTTTGGTCTGGATTTTGACCGGAGCGGATTTTTCGTTCAGCCTGAGCCGTGGAATTGCAGTCCTTGTGGTAAGCTGTCCGTGTGCGCTTGGACTTGCCACTCCTGTTGCAATAATGGTCGGAAACGGCGTTGCTGCAAAAAACGGAATCCTTTTCAAGACATCCAGTGCAATGGAATCTGCCGGAAAATCAAAAACCGTAGTGCTTGACAAAACCGGAACGATAACGAAAGGAGAGCCTCTTGTAACCGACATAATCCCCGAAAACTGCGGTGAAAGAAATCTGCTTGAAATTGCCGCGGGGCTTGAATCAAAAAGCGGTCATCCTTTGGCAAAGGCAGTTCTGAAAAAAGCTGAGGAAGAAAACATTTCCATAAAAGAAGTTTCTGATTTCAAGTCACGCCCGGGAAACGGATTGAGCGCAAATCTTGACGGAAAAGAATTGTATGCAGGAAATTTGAAATTCATACAAGGCATAAATCCGTCTTCTATAAATGATTCGGTTCATGAAAAATACACAAGGCTGTGTGAAGAAGGAAAAACTCCCCTTTTCTTTTTGTACGGAGGAAATCTTCTGGGAATAATAGCGGTTTCCGATACAATAAAGGAAGACAGCGCGGATGCAATAAAAGAAATGCAGGACATGGGAATTCATGTCGTGATGCTGACCGGTGACAATGAGCGCACTGCAAAATCCGTCGGTAAAAAAGCCGGTGTCGATGAAATAATCGCCGGAGTCATGCCGGATGAAAAGGCAATGGCAATATCGAAGTTCAAGAAAAGCGGAAAAGTCTGCATGGTCGGTGACGGAATAAACGACGCTCCTTCATTGGTTTCTGCCGATACAGGAATGGCCATAGGAGCCGGAACAGATGTCGCCATAGATGCTGCTGACGTTGTCTTGATGAAAAGCTCGCTCGAAGATGTAAACGTTGCAATCAGATTGAGCCGGAAGACTGTGCGGAACATAAAGGAAAATCTTTTCTGGGCATTTTTTTACAACGTCATTTTGATTCCGGTCGCTGCAGGTGCATACTATCACTGGCTTGGAATAGACATGAATCCGATGATGGGAGCCGCCGCCATGAGCCTTTCAAGTTTTTGCGTCGTAATGAATGCGCTCAGGCTGAATTTTTTCAAGAATAAGCGTACAATGAAAAATGAAAATAAAACTATGTCAAAGGAGACTGTTATGGAAAACACTGAGAAAATACTGAAGGTTGAAGGCATGATGTGCGCACACTGCGAAAAGCACGTCAAGGAAGCCCTTGAAAAAATCGACGGAGTTGAATCTGCCGTTGCTGATCATGAATCAAAGACCGTGAAGCTCAGTCTTTCAAAAGACATACCGGAATCTGATTTTGAAAAAGCTGTGAAAGATGCCGGCTATGAATTGATAAAAGACTAGTAGAACGGAGTCTTTATGAAAAAAAAGTTTTGTGTGTTTATCCCTGCTCTTTTTATGTGCCTGCTGTTTTATGCCGGATGCAGTACCCCGTATACAGGTTATTATGTGACCAGCGGAATACCATCATCCTCATCATCATCGGGGCGCGGATCAAAAACACCGCCGCTCGGGACTTATTTGGTGCAGGGAAAAAAGGTCGTGATCACAAAGGACACCTTTACCGTAAAAAACAGTTCGGATGATTCCGTCATCATGAAATTTTCATGCAGGATGAGCGGTGATAATATGCTTTTGAAGCTTGTGGAAATCCATGATGCGGACGGAACTGT
>JAFOTA010000137.1 GCA_017421145.1 Treponema sp. | reverse complement strand
ACGAGGTTCTGGTAGTTCTTGAGTCCGTTGACCCTGTTTCCCGAAGCCTGCCACATCCATACTTCCTGGCTGTTTTTTGCCGTGAGCAATTCATAGTAGACCTGGTATGAATACATGATCTGGAAATGCGTCCAGTCACCCGCCCAGATTGCTCCTGTGTCAAACTGGAAAGTCGCCTGTGCAAACCATTTGAGGAACCAGCTTGTGAAAGGAGTGATATTGTCGTAGGCTGTTTTTGTGCCGTTGAGTGAAGCCATGCCCTGGATTCCTGCAATATTCCAACCTGTTCCGGCCTGTGCTCCTGCGCTGAAAACGAGGAATGGGAGAGGAGTGAATTTCACTTCTACGCCCGGCATTATTGAAACCGGTGAAACTTCAAGATTTCCCTGAAGAACGACGTTCGCATCCTTCAAAAGCCAGTTGTCACCGAGCGGAGTAGGGATCGTGTAGTTTGCCTTTCCTGTGATGCGGCCTTCAAGACCACTGTAGGGGCCGGTTATTGGCGCAAAGTGGGTTCCTCCTGCAATATAATTTGATTTTGGATAATAGGCGAAATCTACCGTTGCTGAAAATCCCCAGTTTCCGAATTCAACTGCAGCCGCACTTGAGATGAGCGCAGTAGCCAAAGCAAAAGCTGCTAATATTTTCTTCATAAAATACCTCCAGACTTTGAAAAACGTCTATTGTGATAGCTTTACTATCAGTAGTATAGTACACCTCTCATATTTTGACAACAGATTTTTAAAGAATTTATGAAAATATTTAAAATTTCTGAACGTAAGCTTTTAGAGATGGCAACGGCTTTATCCGGCATGAAAAATCCCGCTGTAGTATTTTATAAAACCAGGCTTTGAACTATAATTCCGGCATGAGCTTGGACAAAAAAAATTCAGTCAGAACGATTCTCGTCTTAACGTCGGTTTTGTTTCTTGCACCGGTTTCTGCAGAGGCTTTGGTTCTTCCTGAGGACAGTTCAGTCTTTGACAGGGAGGCAGCCGTTTCTCTTCTGGAAATCTGCACGGGGCATGAGAAAAAAAGGACTGCCGCGGTTTTTGAGAAAAATGGAATCAGTGTGATCGGGCAGAAAAATTATTCAAAGCCATCGGAACAGATCGACCACACAAGCGCATACACAATCGGGCGCGGAAAAATAAAGCGCGGAGCAAAAACGGAAGATGCATGGATGGTAGCTGTCAGGGGAACTGAGGGAAGCGAATGGTTTTCCAATTTTGATTTCTGTCCAAGTGCAGATGACGGAAGCCATTTTGTAGGCGGATTCCTAAGCTCAGCGGAAGACGTTCTCATCGATCTTGTGAAAATCATAAATGAAAAAAATCCTTTGATCGTCATTGCAGGTCACAGCCGTGGTGGAGCGGTCGCAAACATACTTGCAGTCCTTTTGAATCAGATTTATGATCCTAAAAAAATCTACGCATACACTTTTGCAAGCCCGATGACAATCAGAAATCTGGAAGGTGTGGAAGACAGGAATATTTTCAACGTCATAAATCCATGCGACATCGTGCCAAAGCTTCCGTATGCAGCGTGGGGATTCAAGCGTCCAGGAACCGACATAATCCTCGATGATGAATCGGAAAAAATAAATGCCGCGGAAATGTCACGTGCGGTATCAGAGATTTTTTCAGTCTGTCCTGATGCACAGTCTTATTACAATGCGCGTCACAGCCTTGAACAAAGGGGACTTAGCGGGACAGGATTGACCATGTATGAAATAATGACATCCCTTGCAACCAAGCTTTCAAAACTTACGTCAACCAATCTTGAACTTGACATGAAAGATTTTCAGATTCCTTCATACGCAATCGATTCTGATTTTTCAACGCTGATTTATTATCTGTCATGGCTTTTCAAAAACAACGGCGAAGGATTTTCATGTCTTTTGAACGAGCATCTTCCCGGAACGTATGCTAAAAAAATCGAAAAAATGAAAAGGTGAAAATATGGCTTATATAAAATTTACTGATGTGTTCAAAATATATTCAACAGGACTTCAGAAAATCAACGCGCTTGACGGAATGAATTTTGAAATCGAACGCGGGGAGTTCTGCGTGATCGTGGGACCAAGCGGTGCGGGTAAAAGCACTTTGCTGAACATACTCGGCGGAATGGACTCGGTTACTTCCGGTTCAGTTTTGTTCGACGGCAAGGAAATAGGAAATCTCAGTGCAAGGGAATTGACCGGCCACCGCAGGAACAACGTCGGATTTGTCTTTCAGTCTTATAATCTTGTGCAGAACCTGACGGCAAAAGAAAACATAGAGCTTGCGCTTGAATTGTGCAGGGACAGTTTTGATCCCATGGCCATGCTTAAAGAAGTGGGGCTTGAAGACCGTGCTGACAATTTTCCTTCCCAGCTTTCAGGAGGTGAGCAGCAGAGAGTTTCCATTGCCCGTGCGCTTGCAAAAAACCCGGATTTGATTTTGTGTGACGAACCGACCGGAGCATTGGACACTAACACCGGAACGGCCGTTTTAAAAGTCCTTTTGGACACATGCAAGAAAAACGGAAAGACCGTAGTCGTAATCACGCACAACAGTGAAATCACAAAAATAGCAGACAGGGTAATACGCATTAAAAACGGAAAGGCAACAGGCATGGAGCTTTGTAAAAATCCGCTTCCCGTAGAGCAGATTGAATGGTAGGATTTTGCTATGATAAAAAAAGCGCGTATCAAAAATATTTTCAGAACCATAACCGGAACCCTGGACCGTTTTTTTGCAATTGCGGCAATCGTTGCTTTGGGCGCAGGATTTTTCGGAGGCCTTGAAGCGACTTGCCCTGACATGAAAAACGCCGCCGACTCTTACATGGACAAATACAGCTGGTATGATTTGGACATAGTGAATCAGCTGGGATTCAATCAAGATGAAATGGATCTTATTTCGCAGATTGAGGGGATAGAAAAAATCCAGGAAGCAAAAGTTCTTGACGACGTATTTTTGGATTCACAAAAGAAAAGGCTTACGATGCGCGTGTTCGGAATCCTGCCGGAAAAAGGGGAGCCGGAGATGAACGGATTTGAACTGAAGCAGGGTTCATATCCATCGGATTCCGGTGAATGTCTTGTCCAGATAACCGGGCTTTACAGCGCGTCACTTCCTGAAATCGGAGACACATTCTATCTGCTTGATGAGAATTCAGGAAACTACAGATACAAATCGGTGAAGGTTTCGGGCATCGTTCAAGGACCTATGTTTTTCAGTGCGGAACTGGAACCAAGCACAAAAGGATCAGGCTCCTTGGACATGGCTCTTTACGTGCGCAAGGATTTTTTTACCGGAGAAGATTTCAATCATATCTATCTCACGCTCAACGGTTCAAAAGAAATGGACACATGGAGCAATGAGTACAAAAATCTTATATCGGATTCAAAAGACAAGATAAGAAAAAAACTTGAGCATGAAATTTACGGGCGCATGGACATGCTTGAAAACGCAGGCCGTTCGCTTGCAGGAATATTTGATGCGGCAAAAGATGCGGATGAAAAACTTTATGAAGCAGAAAAATCTTCCGGCGGAAAACATGCACAGGTCATGGAAATACTTTTAAAAAACGGTGCATCACAAAACCTGACGGACGCATTGAAATCTGATTTCGAAAAATCCCCGGAAAAGAACAGGACTGATTTTGAAACTGCAAAAAAATCCGTTTCAGGATTGATTGAAAAAATTAATGGATACCGCGGAAATATTTTCAGCGTGGAAGACAGGAACCAAAGCACAGGATTTGCAAGCTACAAAGACAATATCGAAAAAATAGCTTCGCTAAGCAGAGTGTTCCCGGCATTTTTCTTTTTCATTGCGCTGCTCGTTGCACTTACGACCATGACACGGCTTGTGGAGGAAAAAAGGACTGAAATCGGAACGCTGAAATCCATCGGTTTTTCAGGCGCACAGCTTTTGGGCCAGTATCTTTTGTATGCATTGCTTTCAAGCCTTGCAGGATGCATTGCCGGGCTTGCAATAGGATTCAAGCTTTTTCCGGCTGCAGTGACTTTTTCATACAGCATGATGTACACAGTGCCTCTTGGAAAACTTCCGTTCAGATGGGAAATAGCATTGCCGGTAAGCATCATTGCAATAGGAGTCATATTGACGGCAACGGTTGCGGCATGTCTTTCAGAAACGATTGCGCGTCCTGCAGTCCTCATGTCCCCCAAATCACCGGCACCAGGAAAGCGCATTTTTTTGGAACGCATAACGTTCATATGGAAGAGGCTGAATTTTTCAAGGAAAGTCACGCTCAGAAACATGTTCCGCTACAAAAAAAGATTGTGGATGACGTTGGCCGGAGTTGCAGGATGTTCCGCTCTTCTTGTAGCCGGATTCGGACTCAGGGATTCGCTTCAGGATATAATCACCGTGCAGTATGATGATCTTTCGGTTTACAACGTATATCTCATGCTCGGAAGTGAAAGCTCGTTTGAAGAAGATTCCATAATAAAAAATTTTCTGAATGATAAATCTGCCGTTTCAAAATGGATGAAGATAAGCGGTGAAAGCGTGAAAATCAAAAAAGCCGGAAAAGAAATGTCCCTTACGCTTTATGTTCCCGATGATGAAAAGCGCATGAATGATTTT
>JAFOTA010000136.1 GCA_017421145.1 Treponema sp. | reverse complement strand
TTCGATACAGGCCGGAGTGACTTATGCGGAGGTCGCCCTTGCAACGCTTGTCGTCAACGCGCGTTATTTTTTGATGAGCTGCTCGCTCAGCCAGCGTTTTTCACCTGACACTAAATTCTACCATAGATTTCTTGTCGGATTCGGATTGACGGATGAGCTTTTCGGAATAGCGGTCGGAAAGGAACCGCCTTTGAACCCGAAATACAGCTACGGGGCTTTTTTGATTGCGATACCCCTCTGGTCGGTCGGAACCGCGCTTGGAATAGTGGCAGGAACATATCTTCCGGTCGGGATCGTTAGCGCACTTTCTGTTTCCCTTTACGGAATGTTCATTGCGATAATAATTCCTCCGGCAAGGAAAAACCGTGCCATTGCTTTCGGCGTGGTGATAAGTTTCGCGCTCAGTTTCGCATGCTCAAGAATCCCGGGAATAAAAGGCCTTTCGTCAAGCACACGCACGATAATCCTCACGATACTGATTTCCGCAGTCCTTGCGATAGTGAAGCCCGTTGACGACACAAAAAAATCAGCCGAGGGCGATGAAAAAAATGATGAAAAAAGAGGGGAAGAAAAATGAGCGGAAACACATGGATTTACATACTCGTAGCATTTGCTGTCTCATATCTGATCCGGGTTCTGCCGCTTACGATTTTCAGAAAACCCATAAAAAATAAATTCATAAAATCTTTTTTATCCTATGCGCCTTATGTGACATTGGCATTGATGACTTTCCCCGCAATATTCGAGTCCACGCAGATCATCTGGTCAGGCCTTGCCGCTCTGGTCGCCGGAATTGTCATGGCCTGGTTTGGACTTGGACTCCCCGTAGTCGCCGGTTCATGCTGTGCCATAGTCTTTTTGATAGAACTGATTTTCTGCCGCTGAATACAGCTTTCATTTTTTTTATGTAATTTTCACAATAAACGCTTGACACGTTTTTGAGAATCATATATACTCCATTATATCAAACATCAAATGCGGGGATGGTGGAATTGGTAGACACGCTAGCTTGAGGTGCTAGTGCTGCGAGGCGTGGCCGTTCAAGTCGGCTTCTCCGCACTCAAAGACCTTCTGACTTTTGTCGGAGGGTCTTTTTTTTATGTCAGGTTTTTCTATCGGTTGGTAATACTTGACAAAAAAGCGTAATGAATGCAATATTCTACAAAAAACTCAGGGAGCATATTTTGGAAGACGATATCCTTACTATTGAAGAGGTTGCTAAATATCTGCGTGTGAGCGAGCGCACCGTTTATGATTGGGCGCAGAAGGGTGAGATACCGAGCGGAAAGATCGGGACGGTCTGGAGGTTCAAGCGCGACGAAATAGAGCGCTGGGTGAACGAAAAGCTTTCTACAAAGCCGTCTGCCCCTGCTGATATGGCTGTTTTGGTAAAGAATATACTTTCACCGGAAAGAATCGTTTTTTTGGAGCATCAGACCAAGCATGACGCTCTCGTAAAGCTTTCCCAGACATTGTCAACCGCACCGCAGATAAAAGATGCCAAGGAGCTTGAAAACGAAATCCTGCGCCGTGAGGAGCTTATGTCAACCGCACTCGGACGCGGAATAGCCATCCCTCATGTAAGGATTGCATCGGTCACGGATCTTGTCGTGGCAGTCGGAATATCCAAGGTCGATATAATCGATTTCCAGGCCATTGATGAAGTTCCTGTAAGGCTTCTGTTCATGATTGCGGCGGCAAGCAACCAGCACAACTATTATCTCCAGACGCTGTCATATTTCAGCTCAAAGCTCAAGAACCAGAATTTGAGGGATGCACTGCTTTCATGCAGCGACCAGATGGAGGCATACCGTCTGCTTACTGATCCTGAAGCGTGAATTCGGCATTGCAAAGCGTTTTTCTTTGATAAAGGGGCTTCCCAAAATCAGCTTTTAGACCGATAATGGAGATACGGAATCTGCCGGAAGACCTATAAAAAAATGGAGTTTAAAAGTGACGCAAAGTGACAATTCAACTTTCAATGACCTTGTAGGCGAAATAAGCAAAGGCGAACGTGAGCAGATGCTTAAGAACATGAGCCATGGGAAGACCGTCGAAGGATTTGAGCCTAAAGATATCGCAGAAGATGATGCAAAGGAAGAAACGAAGAATCTTGCAGAAAAAGTAAAGGCTCTTTCACCGCTGAAGCGTTTTATATTCTGGCTTAAGGCAGCTTTTACGAATTCCACGATAGAAGGCGTCCTCAACAAATCCCTTCTCAAGGACATTGCCAGAAGCATAGAGCATAACAGCCCCGGTCTTGTCGATTACAAGAAAAAGCAGCTGGGGCCGGCGTTCTATGAAAAATTTTCCGGGATAAAAAAGGCCGCTGAATTTTTTGCCCCTTATATTGCGAAGTACGAGGAAAACAACGGTTCATACTATTTTATACTCGGTTCGCTGATCATGCCGGAGCTTGTAGAAAAAATACACGAGGAGGCTGATCCGTATCAGTATGCGCTCAACGTGAACGTCACTCCTGAAATGAAATCTATCCTCATAAACAAGGTGGAAAAGGCCATTGATGAGATTCCAAGCACGAAAAAGGCAGAGATGTATGCAGCGGTGCGCGGCGTCGAGTGGCTCAGGCAGTTTGCAAGGCTTCCGTTCGGCAGGATAGTCTCAAAATTCGAAGTCGTAGTTGAAGGTGCCAGGGGATGCGATTTTTCACAGGTCAAAAATGATTTTGCTGATTTTGCAAAGATACTTTCAAGCTATATACCGCTTACCGATGAGGCAGTGCAGGCTCTTTACCTTCTGAGCAAGAAAAAGGGAACGGCCATGACCGGTAACGGAGAAGATGAGGTGGAGGAGAGCGAAGAGGATGCTGTTTTCATGAACAACGCGTCGTCACAGAACGGAATCATCAAGATGTTCGTGCGTACTGTTCCTATCCTCAAAATCTCCAGGCTCATATTTGAAAATTCAGTCTATATTCCGGAAGCATACGGCGGCGGTGAAGGCTGGTACCAGAAATTCCGTTCGCAGTGGAAGCTTGTGTTCGAGCGCAGGTGGAATACATGGGAATGTGATGCCAAAAAGGAAAAAATCAAGCACAAGCTCCATGATTATTTTGTCATCGATGATTTCCCGCTTTATCCGGTGCGTCCTTGGGAAACTTCAAAAACGGACAAGAAATTCCATTACAACCTGACCTTGGGCTTCATAAGCTATTATTTGAAGAACCAGTTCTCCCAGTTCAGCCCGGCTCTTTCAACCACGTCTGTGGAAGGTGATTTTGCCATGCGCGAGAACAGGATAGAATTCTCGGATTCACTGAATCTTTTCATGAGGGTTACCGACAATCTTGACCTTCTTACGCGTCAGCTTTCTGCAGGCGGTGAGTACGGACAGATTTTTGCTTCCTATGATGCCAAGGAATCCATTTCCAACGTGGATGACGTAAGGATCGGAAACCTCATGAACTCAATCGACCAGACTGCCGCACAGAACATAAAATTTTTCGGAAAGGCCTGCAGGAGCATGCAGTGTCTTTTGGGCGGAATCGTTGGTGACAAAGTGACACCTTATTACGGACCGGTGGTCAACTTTTCAAAGCTTAAGGGAAAGGAAAACCGCGTGTACAAGGCCATGATGACCAAGGCTTATGAAAGCATAACCCAGGCATACGAGTTCCTTCAGGATCTTGAGCCGCTTGACCTTAGCATAGAGGACTGATTTATGCTTACGGACAGCCTGAATGAACGGACTTTTTTTACCGGACGCTTTTATTGCAAGGGAGTTCCGTTGGATGACGGGCCTTCTTACGGTATGACTCTTAAAGCCGCCGGTTCAATGCGCTTCAGGTGGAACGAGCATAATCCGGTTAGGGATGCATTCCTTAAAAATCTTGCCGGAAGCGGACATGAGATTGCCGCCGTGGAGCTGATTCATTCACAGACCGTCTTTGCCCCTGATTCTGCCGGAGAGCTTTTCGGTATGCAGGGTGACGGAATAATAACGGACAACAAAAAAATAATCCCCGTGGTGACTGTCGCCGACTGTATGCCGATATATCTTTATGATCCGGTTACAAAAGTCTTCGGTATGCTTCATTCAGGATGGAAAGGAACCGGAATCGTAAGGAATGCGGTGGAGCTTGCGGAAAAAAAATACGGCTGCGACCGTCATGATTTTTGCGTGGTCATGGGGCCTCATATCCACGGATGCTGCTATCTTGTAGGTGAAGAACGCGCACAGTATTTCAGGGTGAACTTTACCCCGGACTGCGTTGAGCCTGAAAAGCTTTCTCTTGACAAATACGGAATGAAAAACGGAAGCTACCATCTTTCGCTTGCAAAAGCAAACCTTGCGCTGCTTCTTGAAATGGGGCTTGATGAAGACAGCATAGTCACATACAACGACTGCACGTGCTGTGATCCTATGTTCGGCTCGTTCAGGAGGGAAACAAAAGACCTTCCGGCGGACATGGACATTCAGGAAAAGCAGAAGCATTTCACAGTCCAGGCCGCATGGGTAAAATGGTGAAAAAATCCTCTTAATCAGCTGTTTTTGAAACGGCTTCTTCTGTTTGTGCTTCGGTTTCTTTAACGGCAGCCGTCTTTTCATCATCCTTTTTGGCAAGCTTTGAGCAGAAATATGTGAGGACCGCTCCGACCAAAAGTGAAATCACGCTTCCGATTATGCCCGGAACTGTAAGGGTCTTGAATCCGGGAAAAGTGTTCCAGAATATGTTCACTGCAGATGCGCATATAAGCCCGAATATGAATGCGTATGACTGGTTCGGGAGCTTTTTGAGTATGTATCCTATGAGCTTTGCCGCAGATACGAGTCCGACTACAAGTCCTATTCCGTTCGGAAGAAGATAGAGCAGTGAAGAAAGGAATCTGCTGGTAAAAAGAGAAGGGATGCTTTTCATGATTATCGGGTATACTCCCATCATGATGTTCACGAGGGAACCTGAAATTCCCGGGATTATCATTGCGACCGCACCAAGGACACCGGCTATGAAAAGCTTGAAAGTGAGTCCCAATGTCTGTTTCGGAAGCACCGCAAAGCTTTCTTCTGTCGGTATATTTCCCTGCAAGGTTCCGCTGTGCTCGACCCAGTTGAGGAGGATCAGAAGTCCGAAGGCAACGGCAACGCATGCGATGATTACGGCTGTCTTTCCGCCTGAGAATTTTTTACCGTCTTTTTTTTCCAGCATGTATCCGAAAAGGCAAGGGAGGCTTCCGAGTATCAGCCCGATGAAGAAGCAGTTCGTCTGGATGTTGAATTTTTCGTACAGGATGGAAACAAGGCTTGCGAACACCAGGACACCTATGAGCATTCCTATGAAAAGCGGAAACACGAATTTCTTGTTTTTCCACATCTTCTTGATGTTGAACGTGAATGCCTCTACGAATTCGTCATAGATGTTGAATATTGCGGCCATGGTTCCGCCGGACACACCGGGGATTACGTTTTCTATTCCCATCACCACGCCGACTATGAACGTCCTTATAATCTCCATAAGAAATCTCCTTAATTTATAGGTGCGCTGACTGCTGTTTCAGCCGCCTGGACCGTGAATTTAGTGAAAAAATCCTTTATGTTTTTCCATACTCCGGATATGCCGTCCGGATTGCTGCCTACCGCCGCTATTATGCCTATGACCGCCGCAATGATGATTATCAGGAAGATTATTCTCTTCCACGGGAATTTCTTGTCTGCGAACGGATCTTTTTTCGTAAGCTTTGAATTTTTCGGGCGTACAGGAGTTGCCGTCATCGTAGAACCGAGCTTTATGTTGATTTTTACGTTGCCGTTGATTGCCCATCCCGATGCGTCAAGTATTGGTGCAATGTTCCTCTGGCGGAGCTTTGACCAGGCTATTATCATTGACGGAAGCGAAATCAATAGGATTATTCCTGCTATACCGAGCGGAATGAATTTTCCCAGTCCGAAGAATGCGTTCAAAAGGCTTCCGACCACTGTGGCTATGCCGGTGAATGCAACCGAAATGGCCGCTATAGTTCCGATGTCTATTTTCTTTGAATTTGCCGCAGCCTGCTTTGCCGCCTCTTCCGGGTTGTTCACTGCTTCCGCCATCTTTTCGTTGACTTTTGACTCTGCCTTTGATGCCATTCCCGAAATCTTTTCCTGGACAAGCTTGACAAGTTTTTTATACGGACTCCAGAATGCCTGCCTTATGCTGATCGGGTTTTCGATTATTTTCGTTATGGTCGCATCCCAGTCACCGCCGTTACGGTCAAAGAAAAGTCCGTTGCGTCCTGCTATGAGGTTGTCGCATTTTCCTGCTGAAACCATTGCAGCTATCCGCATTTTTTCGCCCGTCGATTTTTTCGTGCAGTCGCAGTAGAGCATATAGCACTGTGAAAGAGGAACCATTCCGGCATGCTTTGTTTCATCGGTTACCTTGAAGCAGAGGTCGCATGAAATGGAGTCTATGTAAAGGGTGCCGCACTGGAATACTGCAGGAGTGTCAGGATTGTAGAATTCTTCGAAAGAAACGAAATTTTTCAGGAGACGGAGGAAATCACGCCTTAGAAGTATCATTTTCTTTAGGTCAAGCGTTGCAAGCGCAAGCGGAGGATGCTTTTCCTCTTCATCAAGACCATGCCTGATTATCTGTTCCGCATCGGATGCTAGTATTTCGTTCACGCGGTCCATCGAAAGTGATGATGCCGTGTTCGAAGGTTTTGCGCCGAACCATGCCATGTAGGGAGCGAAATCCGCGGAGATTTTTTTCCATTCTTCTTCCGTTATGCATGTTTTTCCAGATTCGAATATGTTCTCTACTGCATTTATCCTGAATGCGCTTATTTTTTCAGCCCATGCCGGGTTTACGGATGAAACGAGAGGGAGAACCTTGCCGCCGTTTATTTCTGCAAGAGGAAGCATTGAAAGCTTTTCGCCCGAAAGTCCTTCGTCAAGTGAAGAAAGTTCCTTGTCGTGCAGATTTTTCGATAGCTCCGCAGAATATGAGCTTACGTTGCAGCGCAGGAAAAATTCATCAATCTTGTCCTTCACCGCCATGTATGATGATGCCGCTGAATCTGTCGCAAGACCCATGAAAAAAATTCCCGGCGCATCTTTTTGTGCAAGCTCCCTCCATTCACGCAAAGCACGGAGATCGTTGAAAAAATCTTCGAACTGTTTTCTGGTTATGCCCTTGTCGCCCGAAATGTCATCGGCACCGCCCGTTGCATCTATTATTTCGCTTATGGTTTTTGCCGCATTTTCATCTTTTACAGCCGCAGCCGGAAGTATTTTGTCCCCGTTGTATACTGAAGGTGAAAAAAGCTTTTCGTTCATTGAAACGTCTTCGAGAGAAATGCTTTCGGAACCTGATTTTCCAAGTATTTCCAGTATCGTTGCCGCAGATTCCGCCGGTGAATGACCGCAGTCGAAGTTTTCGTCGGAAAGTGCGTCCACCGGTATGGTACAGCCTTTTTCCATTATGATTTCCGGCTTTTTGAAATATTTTTTTATGAACCTGCATGCCGAGATGATTTCCGGTATACGCACCCTGCCGTCTTTGTCAAGGTCAAGCACCTGCAGCGTGTCGGTACTGAATTCAAGCCCGCTTACCGGACATGAAAGAGCCACCCACAGCTTGGGATCAAGTTTTTCCAGCTCAAGCACGTCATCGATCGAGCGGATGCTAAGCTGCATAAGCCCGCTGTTGTTTACGAAGTGCCATGTATGTCCGTTGGATTTTATTTCTTTTGCTTTCATATTTTTCCCCGGTTTTTATTTTTCTATGCAAAGCTGCGAAACTATTGACTTCATTATTCTTGCGGCCTTGCCCCTGTGACTTATCGCATTTTTTTCGTCCGGGCTGATTTCCGCCGAAGTTTTTCCATACTGTGGAAGATAGAAAAGGGGGTCGTATCCGAATCCGTTGGAACCTCTCTGCTCCGAAGGATCTTCAATTATCGTTCCCTCCATCGTTTCCTGGCTCACGTAGATTCTGCCCGGTCCCATGTAAAGCACCATGGCGCATATATATCGTGCGCTTCTGGGGCCGTTCGGAAAAAGACCTGCCTTTGAATCCGGTGAAACATTTTTTCCGGATTTTAACGCTTCGTTGAGCTGGGTTATCAGGTATATGTTCTGCTGTTCCTGCGGAATTTTTTTACCGTCCGGCATTCCTTTCATGAACTCAGGGCCTGCATAGCGCGATGAATAGATGCCGGGAGCACCGTCCAATGCATCCACGCAGATTCCTGAGTCATCGGCAATGACCGGGCATCCCACGATCTCGAAAAGAGCCTTTGCTTTTATTATGCTGTTTTCGTAGAACGTGGTTCCTGTTTCATCAGGGTCAAACGCTATTCCCTCGTCCTTCGGGATTACTATCGTATGTTCCGGGAAAAGCTCTGACATTTCCCGCTTTTTGTTCAGATTTCCGCTTGCCAAGTAAATTTTCATATATACCATAATAACTTTTTAAGGAAATGTTGTCCATATTCTTTGACGCAGCCCTTATCACGTACCTTACGTGGCGGTCGCTTATGCCAAGGAGCTTTCCTATGGACACGTTGCTAGGCATGCGGAGGTTTTCGGAATGGAGCTGCTCGTTTTTGGTTTTCCATCCGTCTTCGGCCCTCTTGATCTTTGAGCTGATTATCAAGCTTGATTCGCTTCCTGTGTCCGTGTTTTCCATTTCGGCGGAGTATCTTCTTTTGAAATAGAAGAAATTGTCCCTTGCTTTTTCCAGCTTCCTGATCCTGTGCTTCTTTGATTTTATCGTTTTCTTTGCTTCTTCCACGAGCCTTTTTATTTCATCGAAGGTCTTTCCGCAGATTGCGGCTGTCTTTTCGATCATGGAGTCGTTTATGAATGCACAGCTTTTCAAAAGCAGTACGAGGCATGCTTCTTTCCTCAGAATCCTTGTCTTTTTGAGCTGAAGTTCCTCTGCCTTGAATTTCCTTCCCCTCATGAAGCTGTAGCTGATTTCCTGTTTTTCGCTGAATTCAAGGATTTTTTTTATCGGCGGTATTTCATCTTTCGTTATGCCGCAGACTTCCGGCGGTTCCATGCTTCCGTATGTGTATGCGGACTCTTCGTAGACCATGTCCTGAAGCGGATTGAGGCTTTGCTCTTCGTATGCTTTCTGCTGTGTGTCCCTTGTCCATGAGAGAAGCGCGTTTCCTACATGCCTGTAAAGAAAGCTTGTGAAAGAACCAAGCCCGCTTTTGTAAAGCTGGAACACCGTCTTTGACTTTTCATAATAGAACAGCATGAAGTCATGCAGCTGATCTTCCTGAAGCTTTTTCAGACCGAAGTAGCTTCTGTTTTTGTAGACCGCTTCCATGATTTCAAGTGCGGCCTTGTCCGGGGACATTTTTCCCTCGCCGACAAGTTTCGGCAGTTTTTCAATCTTTTTCACTTTTTAACCTCTTCCGAAAGCCGGAAACAATAAAGCTGATTTTCCGGTATCTTTCATCTGTAATACTGCAAGTTCCGTGCCAAGAAAATATTACCTGAAAACATGCGTTTTTGAGCTTCGGTCAAGCTATATCTGGTAATATAT
>JAFOTA010000018.1 GCA_017421145.1 Treponema sp. | reverse complement strand
TCAAAAAGTTTACGCCGGTTCCGACAAAAGCGAACATCTTTGCCGTTTGATTTCGTCCGTTTTTCCAGATGAATGTACGCTGATTCCACGCACAAAATCTTCCGCAGCAAAAAGGCTGAACATGTTTCTCCGCTGGATGGTGCGAGACTCTTCCCCTGTTGATTTGGGACTCTGGACTTGGTTCGACAAAAAAAATCTGCTCATGCCGATGGACACCCACGTTATTCAGGAGTCTGTGAAATTCGGACTTCTTCCCAAAAGCCCAAGCGGAAAAATCCCCGGAGCCACAATGAAAAACGCACTTGCCCTCACTGATTTTATGAAGACAGTTTTCCCCGATGACCCGATCCGCGGTGACTTTGCACTTTTCGGCTTGGGAGTTGACTCTTAAATCAAGCGGTCTTTACTCTGCATTGTTTGCAAACGGCGTGTCTTTTAAAATCAGATAGCGGCTTGCATAATCGGCAAAATAATCAGATTCGGTCAAAAGATATGACTTTACATTGCGTCTTGTCGTATCAGCATCTGAAATCTTTCCGTTCTTTGAAACAATCTTCGTATTGTATTCACGGATGCCGGTCTTTGCATTTCCACGCGGATAAATCTCCAGGGACATGTCGTCATCCCATGCAAGTTCAGGATTGTAGAATTCACTCATCTTGCAGTTGAGAAAAACAGCGGAATCCCAGTTTTTGGCTGACGAAGAGGAACCTTTGCCCTCGGTTTTATAGATGTAAATTTCGCTTTTCTTGCGTTTGTCAGCAGTGAAATTTGAATTCAAAAATACAAATCCGTTTTTATTTGCAAGTGCCTGACCTTTTACCGCAAATCCAGGAAAATCACCGCGGTTGTCTGACCTCATGTGGATTTCGCAATCTTCAAAAAGAGCCGTATCGATTTCACCATAAATAAAATCAGTGTCACCGGAAATGCGGCAACCCATAAACCAAGAAAATCCCTTTAGGCTCAGTGTGTTCAATCTGCCTTCGATAGACATTCCGCGTGCCATCAAAGTACCGGTCGTGCTGCTCCAAACCAAAGCTTCCCCGGCATCCGGCAGAGTGTTTCCTTCTTCAATCGATTTATTGTGCGTGTTGATAATCGAAAAATTCTTCAGCGTAACGTTCGTAACATTCGGCCCAAAATAAAAAACAGCCCTGTTTTCCAATCCGTGATGAAACGCCTCACAATTTTCCGCCTGAATTACACAATCTGCGGCACTTACTCCAGGAGCTGCTTCCATCAAAAGAGGATTCGGCAGATTATATTTGACTTTTTCACGGTAAACCCCGGCTCCAAGCACGATATGAATCGGAGAATCCCTGGAAACTGAACCGGAGGTAATCATTTCTTTTACATTTTGCATTGCCGCATTTATCGCAGCTGCATTTTTCGCATTAACGTTTATTTTTAACATAATAAGATTATAACCTATTTTTCCGCTGATGTGAAATAAAAATTTTCTCCGTTAGCTTTCGAGATAGGCTTTCATCTGATCCATCACAGACTTGGTATATTCATAGCCATGGTTGTAGGATTTTTCAAACTCATCGTTATGAACAGAAAAAACACCGCAAATAGCCTGCTGCGGCCTGATTACAAAAACCTTGCCAAGCTCTTCAAGCATTTCGATTTTTCCGGTCTGTTTCATGTACTCATCATAACGGTTTGTCAGCGCCTTGTAGAGTTCCGGATACTTGTTTTTATACATCGGGAGAAGAAGAAGCTTGTAACGTTCAAAGTCGGTCGGCTTGTCTTCCCAATATTTCGTAGAAACAATCACAACCTTGTCACAGCCTTTTTCAAATGCCCTGTCAAACGGAACCGAGTTGGAGATACATCCGTCAACATAATGCTTTCCGCCGATTTCCGTAAACGGGAACAAAATCGGGAGCGAACAGCTTGCATTGAGGATGTCCAGAAGATGCTTTTCGTCCTGACGCTCGGTAAAATAATCAGGCTTGGCCGTTTCACCGCAAGTCGCGCAGATTTCATACTCTGTTTTTGAATTGAACAAAGTCTTGAAATCAAAAGGATATTCCCCATAAGGAGATTCATAGTTCAATATGTGAAGTTCTTTTTCAATTCCGTCTCTAATCGGATGGGCTTTTTTTCCTTCACGGACTTTGCTTGGTTTTAAAATATGGAAAACACGTCCTTTTTGCCTTGTCACGAAATTCAAAGCACAATGCGCACCGGCAGAAACACCGAGGACGTAATCAAAATTAAGGTTTTCATCTATGAGGGCATCCATCACGCCTGCTGAAAACATGACTTTTCTTGACCCACCTTCAAAAACAATGCCTGTTTTCATTTTTTCTTTACCTCCAAAGCTTCCTTTTTCAATCCGATAACAACCTGTCTGAAATGCTCGCTTTTTTCTGCCAAATCCTGTGAAGAAGGAACTCCGGGCGTTCTCGTGACTTTTTCAGCCTGTCCTACAACATATCTGGTTTTCCGGCCGAATTTGTATATTCCGCTGATTCCGATCGGAATTACAGGTGCTCCCGTGTATCTTGCCAAAAATGCAAAGCCTGATTTGAATTCGTTCAATTCACCGTCAGTCCTGATTTTTCCTTCCGGGAAGATTATGACAGAATAGCCTTCCTGCAAAGATTTTTTTGCTTTCTGCGTCCATTCAGTGTCCATTGAAAATCTGTCGCAAGGAATACAAGTGCCGCCGCGCATGATCCAGTTGAGGTTCTTTTTTTCATACCAGTCTTTCGCAACTACAATTCTTGTTTTTCCTTTGAGCATGGTCAGCATAAAAGGAGGATCTTTCAAAGCAGTATGATTTGCTATGTAGATTGCAGGCTCCCCGACCTTCAATGTCGTCGGATGATATGCAAGCTTCATATAAGCTTTTACTAAAGAAAATGCAATTTTTGAAATTATAGACATATTATCTTTTTTGACCCCTTTCCCTTTCCTGCTGCCAGTTCATTTTGAGAATCTGGGTGTAGACGTCCTTTGAGAACGGTGTCTTCTTTAGTTTTTCAGAAGTTTCCGGTGACAGGGCAAGGTTTTCAGCAAATTCAGCTCCGGCATCCTCATAGCTTTTAAGATAGCGAATCAGACGCGGGCGCATTCCCTGGTCAACGATTGCCTTTATCTGCGGACAGAACAGGGCTGTGTATTTTCCCGGGCCGACTATGCAATCAAACTGCTGCAACAACGGGGAGAACACACGGAAATCATTCCATGCGCATCCAGAAATCAGGACCAGCTTTTTTCCGGTCATATCGTATCTGAATCCATGGAATGATTTGTT
>JAFOTA010000135.1 GCA_017421145.1 Treponema sp. | reverse complement strand
GGATCCCCGGCGGTCCGGCTCCAGCTTTACTGCTATTATGACCATGAACGCTGCCACCGGTGATCCGGAGTTTGCTGACAGGTTCGCGGATCAGCTGGAAGGCCGGCTTCTGGAAAGCTCCGGAGATGTGCTGGCGGAAGTCTCCGACGGCACAGCCCTCGCCGGCATCGCCCTCGAGGAAGCAGCACTCCGGAAAATCGCGGAGGGGGCCAATATTGCCCTCGCTTACCCGGCGGAGGGCACCAGCGCTGTGCCTGACGGGACGGCGGTCGTCCGGGGAACACAGCATCCGGAAGCGGCGGAAAGGTTTCTGGAGTTTACAGTGGACCGGGATGTGCAGGAACTGCTCCCGAAGCGGTTCTGCCGCCGTCCGGTCCTTCAGAATGTGGCTGCGGATACCCTGACGGCAGCCGGTCTGCCCGCCACGGAGACTCTGAGGCTGATCGACTATAACGTGCAGGATGCCGCTGTCCGTCAGGACGCGGTCCTGATGAGCTGGAGCTTCCGGCTCGGCGGAGAGGTACGTTTAACATTGCACATTTGCCTCTTAGACAAGCATTTTGCGCTTAGACGTATCAACCTAAAGCATTATTTTCCATGCAAAAAGCTTCATATACATTTCAAATCAAAAAAAACAGGATTTTTTTTACAAACCATCTCTATTGAAAATACCTATTGCAATATATGTCCGCAACCCTCTGGAATTCCATGCCTTTATCAAGGTCGCTGCAAAGTGAATGTCCAGAATTAGGAAATTCTATGACATAAAAACGCTCTTCTTCCGCATGCACTCCATCTTCCAAACCGAGCTTTATCAACCCGGAGCTTTTCATCCTATCAATCAAAAGTTTCTGATGCCTGACAGGAACAAGCTGGTCATAGCTGCCGTAACACAGAAGCACAGGAGGAATGGATGACGTTACATACGTGATCGGTGAAATCGATTCCCAGATAGTTCTGGCAGAACCATCAGCAACCATATCCGCAGTACACGGCTGCCCGCTGAATTTGCAGATAAGGCTTGCCTCTCCACCGTAAGTTCCATCCAATCCGGTCATGAGGCACAACGGAGACCAGACACCGGCTTCGGTCGTCCAATCATCAGGATTCAACGACGTAGGACCGGACCAATCCATTATGAATTTTACGGGCAACGCAGATCTTGCATTTTCTTTGAAAGCATACAAAAGAACCTGACACGCACCTGCAGAAAATCCGAAAAGCGCCATGTCAACAAGATCATATCCCCTTTCATGCGCCGCAGACTTGACCGCCGAAACAGCATCCAGCAATTCTCCGTTTATGCTTGATATAGAAGGATTGTGTTCTCCGTCCATCAGCGTATAATCTATCGAAGAAGTGACATAGCCTTTGGACGTAAAATACTTGCAATAAATATCACCGTCAATCTTGCTGCCCGAAGTCCATCCACCGCCGTGGACAAACAGTATAAGATGCCTGCTTTTTTCGGAAGCGCAGTCAGAAGGAAGATACAAATCAAAATTATTATAGTATTCTCCGTCACCATACTTCAAATCCGGGACTCTTGTTCCTACCGACTCGTTCCATTCAACCGCAAACAAACGGTCGAACTCAGTCAATCTATTAATGCTGTCAATATATGCACAGCATCCGGTGAAGAAAAACAATACTACGGCCGAAAGAAAAAGTTTTTTAATCTTCATCACGGCACCTCAAAGCCTAAGCTGCAAGGAAAGAGCCACATCACCGTCCTCAAGGATGTCCATTGACAAATCCGCATTTTCATTTATGACGAATCTGTCAGGAAGGATTATTCCGAGGATTCTACCGGAGATAAAGACAACGGCACCAAGACCAAGCACGGAACCGCTTATCCAAAAATCAGCCGTGGTTACATCGCCGTAATATGCGTGAAGATATTGATAGATAAAACTTGTAAGCCCGAGACCAGTGCCGCCTGCCGCCATAAGGGTAAGCCCGGTCAAATCCATTTTCAAGAGAAAATCAGCAGAATTAATATCGCCTTGCTGACGGGAACCCAAACCGAAACCGATCAGGGCATTTTTTATTTTATACCCGGTCGTATCAGCTTTTTGGGCAGATATGCACGCCGCGAAAGATAACCCTAAAATCAATAAGGCAATTATTTTTTTCATTCGTCAATCCAGCCTGATGATAAACACAAATTCATTTCAATCAGATAAATTTAAGTATAGCACCTATTTTTGCAAAGTCAAGGACATTTTAATCCGTGCTTAAGAAAGCGGCTCATATATGACTGGATGATACACAGACTGCCCGTTGAAATGAGCAGTCCGCTAAAAAAACGCTACTGACCGGATGACTGATCTGAAGTGCTGTCATCAGCTGTTTTTTCAGAATCAGGACCGGCAGATTTTTTTTCTTTTTTCTCTTTTTTGCTGTTCTCCAGATTGTCCTCGCGCTTTTTTATTTCAGCCTCGATTTTTCTGATTGAATCAACTAAAGATGCGACATCCAAATCATCCGAAGTAGAAATCTGCGTCAGTTTCTGCATTTCGAATTTTTCATAGACATTTTTTCCCAAATCTGCATAGGCTTTCGAAAGCTTCGACTTAAGCTGGCCGATTTCAATGCGCACGACCGATTTATCTCCGAAATCAGAGATTGCCTCCCCTGCAGCCATGAATCCTTTTTTGCTGGACTCCGCAACTTTGTCGATAAAATCCAGGACCGTGTTACTGAACTTCTTATCATCAGCCATATCTCATCCTCCAAGAAAAAAATCTGTTAAGAAATCTTATAAACAAATATAATCACTTTTTTCCGGGAGTGCAAATTTTTTTTGATTTTTTATGGATTCAAAGACCACTCGCCGTATTTGTCCACAACTTCCGCCTTCATGCTGGACATAGGCCGCCACACGACCGAAAGCGTTATGTAAGGATCAAAGTTGTACTGCTTGCGTCCTCCCGTAGTCACAAGGCGCGGGCTTACGCTGAAACTTGCCGACAAATCCCAGTCATGCAGATTGTGGGTCGCGGTGATCTTAAGGTTCTTGAGCTTGAATCCCGATGATTTTCTTTTCGTCTGATCAGGATCTATAAACTCTGTGTCGCTCCAGAAAGCAAACGAATTGAGCAGATCCACGAAAAGATTGGTCTCACCAGGAATCTCAACGCCGTCGTTCACCAGTCCCTGGAAATAGCGGTATATGACCGAGTTCTTTGATTCAGAGCTGAACGAAAGGTCAAGGAAATCGTTGATTTTAAAAGTAAGCGACGGAGCAAAACGGAAATAGCTGTTGGTGCGCCTGATGCAGTCGAATACGACCGATGTGCTGAGCGAAGGAGTGAGCTTGACTTTTTCGCCGTACCAAGAGAAAGTTTTTCCTGGATATGAATAGCTGAGCGAAATGTTGTCTGCAATGAACGATTTTTCAGTTTCCGCAACCCAACCGGTAGAACTGTCAAAATTATATTTGTATGTCGTTGACATGACGAAAGCAAGCGAAAGATTTCTCCAAGACAACGAAAGCTTCAGGGCATCGGGAGAAAATTTTTCCAGATTGTAATTGAAGGATTCCGTGAACGTGAGCGCATTGTCGGTTCCAGAAAAGAATTTTGCTGACAAGCTCTGCTTAAGGAGTTCCGGCGTCCATTTTTTAGTGCCGTCGGGATTCTTCGTGCTTGATATGCCCCCTGAAAACGAACCGGTCACATACGGAAACACGAGATTCAAAGAAGCGGAATATGATTCGTTCTGCGGCGGAAGATTCGACACAAGAGTAAGTGTCTGTGAAAAATCATCGTCCTCGACTGCAGAAAAAGTTCCTGTAAGAGAGTGCGCGGTTATGCTCTTGTCATCGGTCACGTCAAGCCCGGAAAATTTCCATTCAGGATTATCAACGTCGCCCAAGAATTCAGTGCGGATTATTTTTGCCGTGTTTGTCCATGAAACGGAAGATTTACTGAACATGTCAGTATAAATCAGCGGCTTCACGGTCACCGAAGATGATTCTGCAAGGTTCATCGAAAAAGCGTTGTAATCACTTTTGCGTACAGATGCGGCGGACGATGCTGAATATCCTTCAAGGCTCGGGTGGGTCTGATATGCAGGATCAAAATTCAGGCTTGAATTCACCGAAAGAAAATCACCGCGGTATGAAAGGCTTCCGTTGAGAGATGCAGGAACTTTTATCTGCCAGTATGACGAAAGGATTTCACTCCATTTAAAATCTGAAGCACAGGTAAGATTTGACGCGCTGTAGTTTATCTGCGACGTGAACTGCGGATTTATTGAATAGCCCAGATTGAATTTGAGTCCCTCTATTTTTTTGACGGATCCCGACGAATTGTTTTCGAGCAGAGGAAAATCATTTTCACTTAAAACTGCTTTTTTTGTTTCCTGAACCTGAGCCTTTTCCTCCGATTTTTCTTCAGCAAATTCTTCAGGAACATCAAGCGGCACTTGAAATGAATTTGAGCTTGAATTTGAAGCTGAAGGAGATGAATATTTTTCGTCGGAATATGAATAGATCGTTCCAGAAACCTTTCCAGAAATCTTTACCGGCGCAACCTGGGACGGATAGAAGAATTGTCTTTCAGGCGTATATGATTTCCAATTGTCGGCGGACTGGAGAGAAGATGCAGTCATGGAACTGAACATAAGGGATGAAGATGCGGAAATAGATGCAGACGAAACATACGGCTTGACAAAATCAGGTAGAGGAACCGTATAGCTTGCCGATGCATCCCACGTGAATGACGAAACCGTACCGGTGCTTGATTTTTCTTCACCCGAACCGCTCATCAGAAAACCTATCCAATCCATGTATTCGGATCTGTTTCCGAAATCATCTTTAAAAAATGGATCGGAATAAAAAGGCATTGCGAGCCTGAATGAAAACGGTTTTGCAAGAGTCAGATTGATTGCGCCCGCATATCTGAACGGAAGGCTTAATCCCAGGAAGTTTGAGCCGTCGTTGTATTTAGTTCCGCCAGATGAATAAGGAATATATGACGCTGATGCGGAATCATAGAAGACGGTGCGGGAAAATCCAATGTCAAAAAATCCGTCAACCGAAGTCAGGTATTGATTCGGTTTTGCAGCACCCTCAATTCCGATCATGCCGCCTAGGTTCGTATAATAATCCGCCATGACTTTCAGATAAGTGGAAGTGTCTTCCTTATAATCTTCCTCAAGATTATGGAGGACAAGACCTTCAAGCTTCTGTTCCTTCAATGTGTTCGATTTCATGAAATCAAACAGTGCGGCTCCCATGTCATCTTTTCCGCTGGAGCTTTCCAAAGGCTTCCGTCCGATAAGATATGTGGTCGTATTGAAAAAATATCCCTTCCGTTTGTCATAACCGAACGATGGGTTGAACACAAGCTCGTCCTTAGGATAATAGAATGCGGGAAGATACATGACCGGAACCTGGCCTATAAAAAGAACGGCATTCAAAAAAGCAAATTCACCGCCGGGCAACAGCCAGATTTTTGACGCCCATATTTTCCAGTGCGGATTTTCTTCATCACAGAAAGTCATAGTTGCATTTTTAAAAACGACGGTCTGCGAAGAATCACGTCCGAAAATATCCGATGAAACGAAAATCTTTGATCCTGACGGAAGATTTATTGCATCGCTCGAAGCCTGCACAGCCTTTCCATGATCGAAGATTCCTTCAAGCGTCTCCGTGTTGAAAAGAAGCGTCTCCGCAGAAATATCCTGAGTGCCTGACTCTCCGCCGGTTTGTTTCAGCGTAACGGAACCTTCTGCATAAAGCATGTTCGTCACTCTGTTGAACACAAGCTTTGATGCCGTTATTGTCGTGACAGAATTTCCTTTGGTTACAGAAACGGAAACCGCGCCAGTCAAAACAATCTCGTCATCTCCGGTCTCTTCGTTTTTTTTGTATTCGGTTTTCTGCGCGTTCTCAATCTTTATGTTCGTTACGTTTTCATCTGCAAACGCAACCGGCATGCCCGCGGACAGAATGAGAAAAGCGAGAATCAATGATTTACCCGCAGATAAGAAAATCTTTTTCAGGCAGACTTTATTTTTCACCGTCCCTTTCCTTTTCCCTCAAAAGCATTTCGGAGATGAATTT
>JAFOTA010000017.1 GCA_017421145.1 Treponema sp. | reverse complement strand
CACAGGGAGGAAAGCGATGAAAAGAGCATTCGTTCTGATTTTGGTCTTACTGATTTCTTCACTGGCTTTTTCCGAGCGCATATCTTTCCGTGCAGACAGGATGACCGGAAGCACCAAAAAAAACGGCGGTGATACGACCACATTGAGCGGCAACGCCCAGATAATAACCGAAAACATGGAGCTAAGTGCAGATTCCATAGAGATTTCCGGTACGAATTTCAGGTACATAAAGGCAAGCGGAAACATAGTCGGAAAAATCAAGGACAGCCAGATGGATTTCACCTGCCAGAACATGACCTACGACCGTGAAAAAAAGAACGCCATACTGCAGAATACGGTCCACCTTGTCGATTCAAAAAACAAGGTCACAGCCGATGCCGAGATAATCGACTATTCGCAGGACACCGAAATTGCAGTGCTCCAGATAAACGTAACGATGGTGCAGGGAAACAACACCTGTACCGCAGCCCACGCAGTCTACAGGAAAAAGGACCAGACCCTTACGATGTCCGGAAATCCGACCGTTCAGCAGGGAAGCGACAAATTCCGTGCGCAGGAAATTCAGTTGAACCTGAACACGAACGAAATAACCCTTGACGGAAGGGTACGCGGTTCAGTCAGTGCGGAATCATCCGGGAAAAATCAGGCGGAAAGTCAGACGACCATAAAATCCACTGACGACAAGAATCAGACGGAAACGCCCCAGTCAGCCGGTGAACAGAAGTCCGAATCAGCAGGCAAGACCGAAAAGACGGAAAATCCGGCGGCAAACGAAATCGCCACTCCGAAGCCCCAGTGAAAAAAGGATGCAGTCAAATGAGTTTCATGAAGTTTTTTTCCAAGAATAAATCAGCCGATAAGATTCAGTCAGAAAATCAACCGGATGTTCATGCTGATGTCCAGACCGACAATCAACCGGATGTCCAAGCTGATGTCCAGTCTGACAATCGGCAGGATGAAAACGTTCCACCGAAGCATATTCTTCAGGTTAAGGACCTGCACAAGGCTTTCGGGCGTAAACAGGTCGTAAAGGGCATAGATTTTTCAATGTCGACGGGTGAAGTCCTTGGTCTTTTGGGGCCGAACGGTTCCGGTAAGACGACGACCTTCTACATGATAGTAGGATTCTATAAACCGACCAGCGGAGAAGTCTACATGAACGACAAGAGGATAACCGGACTTCCCATGTACAAGCGTGCCCAGCATGGAATCTCATATCTCCCGCAGGAACCGTCCGTTTTCAAAAAGCTTACGGTAGAAGAAAACATCTGGTCGATTTTGGAAACAAGGCGTGATTTAAGCCGCAAGCAGAAAAAGGACAAGCTTGAGGAATTGATTGAAGAATTTTCAATAGGTCGAATCCGAAAACAGCTTGCATACACGCTTTCCGGAGGTGAACGTCGCCGTACCGAGATTGCACGTTCGCTCGCCATAGAACCGAAATTCCTGCTCCTGGACGAACCCTTTGCAGGAATCGACCCGATTGCAGTTGCCGACATCAAGTCCATAATCCGCCACCTGAGCCGAAACGGAATAGGGGTACTGATAACGGATCACAACGTCCGAGACACCCTTGAAATAACGGACCGCGCCATAATCATTTCAACCGGAGAACTCATAATCCAGGGTTCGAAGGATGAAATACTCCAGTCACCGAAAGCAAGGGAAATCTATCTGGGAAAAGACTTTTCCATGTAACTTACCGGTTTTAAACAAAAAATGCCGCCCTTGTAAAAAAGGACGGCTTGTACACAGAGACTTAAATCAATTAAGCCTGTGCTTCTGCTGCAGGAGCGTTTTTCTTTGCTTCCTTAGCTGCCACGCGGGCCTTGTTTTTGGCATGGGCCTTGCAATACTTGCAGACCTTTACCTTGTTGCCTTCTACTTCCTGTTCATACAATGTCTTAATCTGAACAGCACCACAAATTGCACAAACTCCACGTCCGTGATTTGGGTCCTTGCGAATTCCGGTTCCACGATGTGCTTTAGACATGGTTTACTCCTTATTAAGCCTCAGCTTTTGCAGCCTTAGCTTTCTTAGTTGATTTGCTGTCGCTTGTGTCATCGGCTTCTGGCAGCTTGTAGTCTACCAATTCCAAGATAACAACATCAGCGGCATCCCCCTGACGATAACCCATCTTCAACACACGTGTATAACCGCCATTGCGTTCCTTCATGCGAGGACCAATTTCGGTAAAAAGTTTGTTAAGAATCTTTTCGTCTGCAATAAACTTTGCAGCAATTCTTCTGTTATGTACAGTATCTTCTTTAGCACGGGTAATCAGCTTTTCAGCAGCTTTTCGCACTTCCAGAGCCTTTGCCTTTGTTGTGGTAACGCGTTCATACCTGAACAGAGATGTTACCATGTTGCGTGACATTGCACGGCGATGGGCAGAGGTACGTGAAAGCGGATTAAATCCTGTCATGTGGTTCATTCGTTCTCATCCTTATTTTTCTGTAAGTCAATATTCTTCAAATGACTGTAATCAGTCATTCCCAAAGACAAACCGCGTTCAGCAAGCTTTTCCTTGATTTCTGCAAGGCTCTTTGTTCCGAAGTTACGGGTCTTTGTAATAT
>JAFOTA010000134.1 GCA_017421145.1 Treponema sp. | reverse complement strand
TTTTTTTCCCTCTCAGCAAGGGCGGTACGGCTGCAATCCCCGGCGGATTCGGAACAGGAAAAACCATGACCCAGCATGCCATAGCAAAATGGTGTGATGCGGACCTCATCGTCTACATCGGATGCGGTGAGCGCGGAAACGAAATGACGGACGTACTCACTGAATTCCCTAAGCTAGTGGATCCAAGGACCAACCGTTCGCTCATGGAACGCACGATACTCATAGCCAACACATCCAACATGCCGGTAGCTGCACGTGAAGTTTCCCTTTATGCCGGAATAACGCTTGCCGAATACTACCGTGACATGGGAAAGCACGTCGCTATCATGGCAGATTCAACGTCACGCTGGGCCGAGGCTTTGAGGGAACTTTCAGGACGTATGGAAGAAATGCCTGCCGAAGAAGGATTCCCTGCATATCTTCCTACTCGTCTTGCCGAATTCTACGAAAGGGCGGGAAGGGTCAACGCATTGTGCGGTCAGGAAGGATCGGTTTCCGTCATCGGTGCCGTATCTCCTCCGGGCGGTGATTTTTCGGAGCCTGTCACGCAGCATACAAAGCGTTTCATCCGATGCTTCTGGGCATTGGACAGGGAACTTGCGAACGCCAGGCATTATCCTGCAATCGGATGGATAGACTCATATTCCGAATATGCGGAAGAAGTCAAAAACTGGTGGGACAAGCTTGATCCCAGCTGGTCTGAAATCCGCCTTAGGGCACTTGACATATTGAAAAAGGAACAGAGGCTTCAGCAGATCGTGCGTCTTATCGGAGCCGATGCACTGCCTGAAAGCGACCGCCTTATACTGACCGTTGCCGAAATGATAAAGAACGGATTCCTCCAGCAGAGCGCGTTCGATGACATCGACCAGTATTCGGTTCCTGAAAAGCAGGTTCAGATACTTATGCTCATAATGGAATTCTATGAAAAGGCCGGCGCAACGATAAAGGAAGGTTGTCCGCTGCTTAAAATCAGTGAGCTTCCCGTCCGCGGTGAGATAGTGCGTGCGAAATCCGTCGTTCCTAATGAAAGGATAGATGACCTCAAGACCATACACAATCATATCGAGGATCAGATCGGTGAGCTTGAAAGGCTTTACAAATCAGCTTCAGTGCTGTGACGTGCGGAGGATATAAATGAAAGGAATCGAATATACAGGGCTTGAAAGCGTTGACGGTCCTATCGTCGTAGTCCAGCGCACGCCGGATTCGTTCTATGATGAAGTGGTCTACGTCCGCGACAAGAACGGTGAAAAAAAGACAGGCCGCATAATCGACATAAATGAGAAGACTGCGGTAGTGCAGATTTTCGGAAGCACCACAGGACTTGACCTGAACGGAACATCGGTTGAATTCCTTGACGTTCCCATGGAGCTGAAAGTCGGAAAGGGGCTTTTGGGACGCATTTTCAACGGACTGGGCGAACCTGCTGACGGATACCCTCCGATTGTCTCAAGCAAAAAGCTCAACGTGAACGGAAATCCGATAAACCCGTATGCGCGTGTCTATCCGAGGGATTTCATACAGACGGGCATTTCATCGATAGACGGCATGAACACCCTTATCCGCGGACAGAAGCTCCCTATTTTTTCAGGCAACGGCCTTCCGCACAACAGGCTTGCGGCACAGATCATACGCCAGGCAAAAATCCTCAGCTCCGACGAGGAATTCGTCATGGTTTTTGCAGGAATGGGAATCAAATATGACGTGGCTGAATTCTTCAAGCATACGTTCGAGCAGAGCGGCGTATTGAGCAAGGTAGTCATGTTCCAGTCGCTTGCCGATTCACCGTCCATTGAAAGAATCATCACTCCTAGGTGCGCCCTCACTGCAGCGGAATATCTTGCGTTCGAATGCAACATTCACGTGCTTGTCGTAATGACGGACATGACGAACTACTGCGAGGCTCTCCGTGAAATCTCCACGACGCGCGGTGAAGTTCCGGGACGCAAGGGATACCCTGGATACCTTTATTCAAACCTTGCCGAGCTTTATGAAAGGGCCGGTAAGATTGAGGGAAGCACAGGATCGATCACGCAGATTCCTATATTGACTATGCCGAACGACGACATAAGCCATCCTATACCTGACCTTACGGGATACATAACTGAAGGCCAGATAGTCCTTGACAGGGAAATGAGCCAGAAGGGAATGTATCCGCCTGTCTCAGCGCTCCCGTCATTGAGCCGCCTCATGAAAGACGGAATAGGAGAGGGCATGACGAGGGAAGACCACTCGGCCGTTTCAAGCCAGCTTTTCGCTTCGTATTCAAAGGTCAAGTCGATAAGGAACCTTGCCGCAATCATCGGTGAGGAAGAAGTCTCGGATTTGGACAAGCTCTACCTGAAATTCGGAAAGGCGCTTGAAGAGGAATTTTTTACCCAGGGTGAATATGAAGACCGCTCGATAGACGAAACGCTTGACCTTGGATGGAAAATCCTTTCCATTCTTCCGCGTGAAGAGCTTTACCGCATAAAGGACGAGTACATAGAAAAGTATCTTCCGGCGAACGGCTGATTTTCTGAGGACGGAACATGGCGAACAAACTGAACATTGCACCGACAAAATCCAATCTGCTTGCAATAAAGGAGCAGCTTGCGGTCAGTACGGAAGGATATGACCTCCTTGAGCAAAAGCGCGAGATTCTCGTCATGGAGCTTATGCGCCTTGTCGAAAAGGTAAAGCTTCTTGAGATGGACATTGACAAATGCCTTGAAAGGGCATATTCCGCACTCCGAAGGATGCTCATGTCGGTCGGCGGTGACAGGGTGGAAAGAATCGCCCATGCCGTGAACTACAAATTCGCCATAGATGAAAAGCCGGTCGTTCTCGGTGGAATGACGTTCGACACTCTTGAAGTCCAGCTTCCGAAACAGGAGCTTTTTTCTTCGTTTTTGGGAACGTCACCCGACAACGATGCCGTCATGAAAGATTTCTTTGAGCTTCTGGTACTTTTGACCGATATGGCAAGTATAAGGACAATAGTCTGGAGCCTTGCCAGGGAAGTCAAGAAAACCCAGCGGCGCGTAAACGCACTGGACAAGATGGTCATACCTCAGGACAAGGAGACCGTTGCATATATAGAAAGCGTCCTTGAGGAGCGTGAAAGGGAAAACGTGTTCGTGCTCAAATCCCTGAAACACAAGCATGAGGAGGAAAAATGATAAAGTCGCTTTTCAGAAAGATCGTCGTTGCTTATAACGGTTCCAAGCCGTCTCTCCATGCCGTCATGTACGGGGTTATGATGGCGAAAATCTACAAGTGCCATGTAAAGGCCGTGTATGTCGTTGACACCGATTCAATAAAGCGCCTCATGCTCAAAAAATTCCTTGTGAACGACGAAGGCCGCGATTTTACCTCGGAACTTGAAAACAGTGCGGAAAAAGATCTGGAATATGTTTCCAAGGTCGCAAAATCAAAGGGAGTGAACCTTGAGACCCAGGTGCGCCATGGTGCCGTCTGGTCAGAAGTCATAAAGGCTGCGGTGGAAGACAAGGCCGACCTGATCCTTCTGGGAGATTCAAAGAAAACGTCCGCATCAGTGCTTACACACGGTCATCTAGGAATCCAGGACAGCGAAATCATCGGTTCTTCAACCTGCTCGGTC
>JAFOTA010000133.1 GCA_017421145.1 Treponema sp. | reverse complement strand
GGTCGCTTCCTCGGTAATAGCCATACTCATGTTTTTGTGCTATGTACCTGCAGCTGCCGGATTCATATGCTTCGGATTCGAAAAGACAAGCTCCGATGAAATAGTTTTCTTCCTGATTTTCCTGATATGCTGTTTTTTTGAAGGCGTGAGGCTCCTTTTTCCGTATCAGGAACTTTACCTTGCCATGGCCGCGAATTTCAAGATAATCTACCCCGCTTCCGGGCTTCCTGATTCATCGGTCGTGCTCATGTGCATGTCAAAATTCGTGATTTTCGTAAGGGCAATGGCTTATCTTTCGCTTCTATGCATGCCGGTTTTCCCGCTCATAAAAAAATACATGACGGTTGAAGAGCTTCTTGCGCTGGCATGTGCAATAAGCGTGCTTACCGCTGCAATCTGCAAGATAAGGGTGAATGAATTCCAGACAAACTACACTCATGCGGTCGCAAACTACAGCCATCTGATCTGGGCGATAATCTTCGTGTTCACGGCCACTTTCATGCTCGTGGGAAACTACATAAATTTCAGGATGAAAAAGCGTGTTCCTGAAAGCCTGGGTTATCTTGGCACGGTCATAGGCCACCTGACGTTGACCCATGCATACTCATTCCCGACGCTCGTCATAAGCGCATCAGTTTTTTTCCTCGGAACCATAGTCTATCTGAGGAACATACATTCAAGGCTCAACAACGGCTGATAAAAAATCAAAAATCAAAGAATCAAAAAAGCAAGTCCGCCGATCGCAACGGGAATTATCAGGTTGTCGAAATCCCTGAGAGGAAGTATTTCTATTATCATCCCGGTACCGGCAAGAATCAAAGACGCTGAAGGAACCCTGCAGACGATGAACGAAGAAACGAAGATTGCAAAAAAACATGTAAGGCTTCCTGCAACGGTCTTTCCTTCCGTAAAAGGCACTTCCACCCTTCCATAGAGCTTACCGGCAAGGCTTGCAGAACCGTCACCGAAAGCGAGCGCAAAAATACCTATGCACGCACACTCACCTTTCCACATCAAGGCGGCCGCTATTATTCCGCATGCAAGAGTGACCGGACCGAGTACGAATTTGTTTTTGTCCCGCTCCCTGGCTGCAAATGTAGTTATCATCGATATGACGGGGATTTTTTTTCCGTGAAGGCGCGCGATTTCAGAAACGACGTAAACCACGACCACGGACGAAAGAAGAGATATGACAGGCCAGTATGCAAGGTACAGCAGAAAAGGAACTGCAGCAGAAAGCATGTGTATGCTCTTTCTGAACAGCTCCTTCCTTATCTCAAAGTGCCTGTCGTTAGATATGCAAGCCTCTTTTTCACAAACATCCATTACTTCTGCTTCAGTATTTCCTCTCCGTACATTGCTTTCGGAATGTCGGTATAAATCGTCGGTTCCTGCCCGTAAGAAGGATTCGCGGCATAGGTTGAGTTCACGTACGCAAGATTGTTCGTAGGATCCCTTTCCATCGTCTCCTGATCACGGGTAAGCGCATCCCATGCACGGCTGCTTTCCTGGAAATTCACGAATGCCTTTCCGTTGGTCTCGCTTTCGCCGTTGAGGTTAGCTATGCGTGAAAGAACTACGCCAAGATTGTTCGTGGCCTTTCTGTATACATCGACCAGATCCGCATGATCTGATCTTCCCTGCGGAAGAATCGTCGTGTACTTTCCTATTATGTCGTTGAGGTTTTCTATCAGCTCCTGGTAGTATCCCTCTGCGGTAAAATAGTCATTGTTGATTGCAAGCGTGTTTCCGAGAGCAAGCAGAGTATGGCAGTCCTTGCCGTTCGAAAGCTCGTTTCCGTTCACGAAAGAATCCCATGCACCGTCATAGTCATGGTTTATGTAATCTATGTAGCCGATCTTGTAGCGTACCGGAGCGGTGTCGTTCTTGTTTGCAACGGATTTCTTGAAGTTGTCCAATGCAGCGTCCATGTCACCGTTTATGAAATAGTTTATGTCGCCCAGATCTGCATAGAGGATTCCGATGTCCTTGGTGCCATCGAATGCGCCCGTGCGGTTTTCCTTTTCAAAGAGGTCGATTCCGTTGTTGTACGTCTGCTGTGCAAGTATGTATTCCTGCTGCTCCTTGTACTGCTCGCCCAAAAGCCTGTATGCGTTGATGAAAGTCCTCGTTTCCTTTTTCGTGCGGGTGCTTTTTGCGCTGAAAGCATCGATTGAAGCATTGAGCATGGATTCCGCATTCTTGTATGAGCTTGTCACTATTGAATAGCGTCCCATATTATAGAGTGCGGTCGGATTGGTCTGGTCTTTTTTCACCGCCTGCTCAAGCAGATCCTTCACGTCGGAGATGCTGATTCTCAGGTGCTCTTCGGAAGGACGAAGCTCACCGTAGCGCTTGTCAAGGAGATAGCCTGAAAGCTCAGTCAGGTCCTGTGAATCAAGGCGCTTGATGTTTGACGGATAGAACATCATCTTGTACTGGAGCACTTTCTCAAGGTCATCGACATGGATGTAGTACCTCATCTCACGTGAATGATAGAGGTAGAGGTCATTCTCCTTTGCCTTTGAAAGCACGAGCATGTCATACATTTCCTTTGCGTCGGCATACTTGGCAGGATCCTCTTCATCAGCCCATTCAAGGTAAAGGTCTCCTAGCTGAAGTATTGCGTCAGGGTCGTTCGTATGATAGTCGAGCACTTCCCTCTTCAATATGCGCTCTGATTCAGCATATGCAAAAAGCTCCCTCTGCTCCATCTTAGCCCAGTCAAGGCCGGCCTTTTTGTCATGGTCGAACAATGCAAGCGCCGCCTTGTATATGTTTTCCGCACGCTCGTACTGATGGTGGTCGGAATAGCTTTCCGCATACTTGTAGAACCACTTTTTCTTAGCCTTGTTCCGCACTGCAAGCTCAAAGCTTTCCTCTGACTGAGGATAGAGGTTTTCCTGAATCTGTGCATAGCCCTGCTTGTAGAAATGCTCAGCCCTAAGAGGCTTCCAGATGAAATGGAATGAAAGGAAACCTATGCAGAACATGAGTATGGCAGCCGTAGCGGTGATTATCGCAAACGGAAGTATCCTGTTCTTGAGCTTATATTCCAGAGACTGCTTGTATACTTCATATTCCTCTGCAGTACGCCTTTCAAAGTCACGCGGAACCTCAACGTGTATGTCAAGCTCCTTGTCAAGCTGTGAAGCAAGCTGGCGTGCCGGAACTTTTCTGAGTACCTTTTCGAGCACTGCATATATGCTGTCGTCAGTGAACTCGTTGCTAACGACCATGTTTTCAATCGCAATGCGCAGGTTCAGAGGATATTTCGCAAGATTGTTCCTGAAAGCCTTGTATTCGGCATCGGTGAAAGTATTTTTCGGCTTGTTGTTCTCGTCTTCTTCAGCCTGTGAAAAATCAGGTGTGGAAACAGTAGCCTTTTTATTGAAAGAGCCTCCGTCCTGTTTTTCAACCGCAGGTTCAGTGAAATTCGGAATTTCAAAATCAGTGTCCGACGTTTCCATGCCGGAGAACATGTCGTCATCACCGGTTGATACTGCTCCTGGCTCAGAAAAATCCATGTCGTCCATTGCGGAAGTATCGAACTGCGGTATAGGCTCATCGTCAGATTCGTTTCCGAAATCAGGGGTTTCAGAACCGTCAAGAACGTCTGCGCCTGATGACTCAGTCTCCTCAGCCTTTGTTTCACCGAAATCAGGTAGGTCAAGGGACGCAGAAGCTGATTCCGAAACATCCGGAGAGGCAGGTTTTTCGTTGAATTCCTCGGGAAGACCATCGTTCATGTCAATCGGAGGCAAACCTGTGTCGTTGAATTCATCCGATGTCCTTGAAGCTGATCCACCGGCATCTTCCATGGCTGGAGAAACAGATCCGAAGTCCATGTCGTCCAATGAAGGCTCATGGTCCATCTTGTGAGGATTTATTTTCTGTGAAGGAGCGGACGGAGTCTCATCATATGAAGAATACCCGTCATAATCCTCTTCGGAATCATCATCTGCAGGAGGATTGGACAATGCAAGCAGAGAGTCAAGGTCAAGGTCTTCAATAGGAGTTTCCTCCGGCTCCGGTTCTTCCTCTTCTTCAGGAGGCTCTTCAAATTCGCTCAGATCCAGATCATCGAGGCTTGAAGATGAAGGTCCTGCAAGAAGGTCGGAAACATCCGGCATTGCAAGGTTGACTTCAGGAGTCTCCGATGCTTCAGGATTGTCTGATTCTCCGGTGATGTCCGAAAAATCATTTGCCTCGCGGTTTCTTTCTTCGGCAAGTGCCTGTGCCTGCTGCTCCTCTTCTTCGGACAGCTGAGGCATACCGAGCCTGAAATCCTCGGAATCGTCATCTATTGTTATGTCCTTCGGAATCGGAACCGTAACCGGCTTTTCTCCGCGGGCCGCGCGTATTTTTACTTCGTCACCTAGATTCAAAATATCTGACGTGAACTGTTTAAGCTGACTTAATCCTGGCATAATAAATTATTATACTCCGCTAAAATCTATTTGGAAACCCCCGGCAGACCGGACGAACCATTTTTCATCCCAAGGAAAGTACGGAGAAAGACCGCATTCCCACCCATGACATAAGGAAATCAAGCAAAGCTTCCCCTATTTCCCTTGTTTATCGGAAAAATAAAACCCTCTGTTTAGGGAAAAGATTGCACCGCCTTAAGCTCCCGGTTCCCATGCATTTTCAGAAGTTTTCCTCTTAATGAATTCTTTTTTCTGCCGATAAAATACATATGAAAAAGATTGTTTTATTTTTGCTTTCCGCAGTCATATATTGCCAGGCGTCATTTTCAGACACGGCGGTAAAGGCACTGCCGATAGACGAAGCCGATTATACAGAAATCGCCGCGACAATCCTCGATGTACAGGCTCCTTACGTGAAGGGGGATTACGTCATTTTCACACAGAAAAAAGGCCCCCGCTACATAGGAATTGCCTTTGACTTCGAAAATTTCAGGGAAATTCATCAGTTTCAGCTTAAATCAAGGCGGAACGACACATACGAAATAGAAGATTCCCTTTTCTTCTACATCCTTAAGCTTCCGAAAACAGTTCAGTCAGTAGGATACAGGCTCATAGTGGACGGACTTTGGACGACCGACCCGATGAACCCGGAAAAGGAATTCAACTCAAAATCAAACGCAATACTTTCCCATGTGAACGCGCGGAGAACGATCCCTGCAGTGACCGAAAAGCTTGAAAACGGCAAAATCAGGTTCATATACACGGGTCAGTCCGGACAGCAGGTACGCCTTGGAGCAAGCTTCACGAACTGGGACAGCTGGATTTATCAGCTCAAGGAAGTATATCCGGGACAATACCAGATTGATCTTCCGCTGCCGCCGGGAACATATGAATATGCGTATTATATAGGAATGAAATCGTATCCTGATAAGACGAACCCGGAAAGATGCTATACATCAGACGGAAAAGAAGCTTCAATCCTGGTCGTGACCCGATGAGCCGGACCGTCCAGCGTCAAAGCACATTTGTTATTTAATTGAAAAAAAGGCATATCAGAAATCCATGATTTTTGACTTGCCTTTTTTATTTTTCCGCATTTATCCGCACATTTTTCTTGCACGCCTCCCCTTTTTCCTGTAGCATATTCAGAGTAAGCCATATATTCGCATTTTTCCCGGAGGAAACATGAAAAAGAACCGTCCATTGAAGGCAGCCGCATTCCTTGCTCTCCTTTTGACTTTCGCATGCCCAATTTTTGCAAAACCCAGTTTCAGAACAAATTCATCGAGGCATAAAACGTCGGAGCATATGCAGAAATTCAAGCGGGATCCAGAAATTTCCCGGATCGATTCACTTAAGGCGAACAAAGAGGATGAAACGATGGTCGCCCTCAAAAACAGCAGGATCGATTCACTCAGGAAAACCGACGTAGAACGCTACATAGCCAAGGTTTCGGAAGAAATAGACGAATCCGCATCGGACGATTTCGAACGCGTCAAGATGGCTCATGACATAATATGCCTGACACTCAGATACGATGACGACTCATACTGGAGCGGGGACACTCCTTCACAGGAATCTGAAGACGTATTTAAAAGCGGATACGCCGTATGCGAAGGATTTTCCAATGCATTCAAGAGCCTGTGCGACGAGCTTGACATCACATGCCGTGTCGTACATGGATATTCGCGCGGTGTAAGCGCAAACATCAACAACGAAAATAAGACATACAGTTCAAACCATGCATGGAACATAGTCACAATCGACGGGAAGGACTACATCGTTGACTGCACATGGGACGAAGGCTACATGAAGGACAGGGAGTCAATCCACGAATACACGACGCACTGGCTTTTCCCGAATCCCGAGCACTTCATCTATTCCCACTACGCTGATTCTGCAGAAGACCAGCTTCTTCCAAAAAAGGTATCGTTTTCACAGTTTTTGGAGCTTCCATCGCTGAAGCCGCACTTTTTCTATGCTGTCGCAGACCTTCAAACAAATTTGAAACTGATCAACCAGTGCAACGGAAGCTTTATGATTGAATATGTCGCAGCTGAAGACCAAACCCTTACATGCACCATACTCGACATTGAAAGGAACGAAAAAATCCAGAACTTTACATTCACCCAGCTTACGGAAGACGGAAAGACCAGAATCCTGTTCAGCCTGCCCCGTGCGGCAAGATATAATGTATCGTTTTTCCAACAGGACAGCACCATGGAGAAAAGCGACTACTGCGGCGAACTGATACTGGACTCAAAATCTGCGGGAACTACGGTATTTCTTGAGACATACAATAACTATGGACTCGACAAAAACGGAATCCTGCTTTCACCGATTGAGGGACCGTTGGAAAGGGGGAAGACATACAAATTTTCCGTCAAATCGAAGCACAGTGCCATTGAAATCATAATCGACGACAAATGGCATACCATGGAAGCTGAGGGGGACGGAATCTATTCGAAAACCATAAAAATCCCGTCAAATGCAAAAAGTCTAAAAATCAGCGTGAACAACGGAACCAGCGAATCATACTGGACACTAGTTTCATACACGCTTAAATAGCATGTACCAACGGCGGACTTGACAAACGAGGTAAAATGGAATATAGTTTTTATCCATAAAGACTGTGCTGCTCGATTAACTCAGTGGTAGAGTGCTACCTTCACACGGTAGAAGTCACTAGTTCGAATCTAGTATCGAGCATATTTTTTCCCGCCAAACCAACAAAATCCACTCTAAAACAAAATATTTTTTGCCAATCAACGAAAACTGATGTAAAATAGTAGGCATGAAGAAGATTACTATTAAATTTCCCGACAACACAAGCATTGAGGTGGAGAACCAGATTCGTCCGCTCACACTTATGAAACATTTTGGCGACAACGGACAGAAAATCATGGCGGTAAAGGTCAACAACGAGCTTCAGCCGCTGGACTCCGAAATCGACATAAACGCAACTCTGGAGCCGGTCTACAAGAACACAAAGGACGGGGCGGCAATCTACAGACGCTCACTGTGCTTCCTTCTTGCGGCAGCCGCGCACAGGATTTTCCCAAAATCGAGGCTCCTTGTTGGACACTCGCTGGGCTACGGCTACTACTACACGCTGGAGGACATGGAAAGCCCCCTTACGGTCGAACAGATTGGACAGCTAAAAAATGAGATGCTCTCGCTGGTCAAGGACGACAGGATTATCGAGCCGGACTACATTTCCTACGAGGATGCCTGCAATCTTTTTGAAAAACTTGGCCTGATTGAATCACGCAAGCAGCTGAACTACAGGGCCGCCGCAAAAATCAAGGTGAACAGGCTGGACGACTTTGCGGACATCTACTTTGGTCCTCTCGTAAGCTCCACATCCGAGCTGAACGTTTTCGACCTCATGCCCTACCACGAAGGATTTTTGCTCCGATTCCCCAAGCACAGCGAACCGGACAGGCTCACGGATTTTGTTGACGAGCCAAAGCTGTTTGAAATCTACTCGAAATACAAAAGGTGGGGACGCAGACTCAACGTTACATCGGCGGGAAGCCTGAACCAGTTGATTCATGACAGAAAGGTGAACGAGTTCATCGACATAACGGAGACGCTGCAGGTCAAGTGCATTGCCGACATTGCCGACCAGATAAGGAGCAGAAAATCCGTCCGGGTCGTTCTGATTGCAGGTCCGTCGTCATCAGGAAAGACAACCACGAGCAAAAAACTTGCACTCCAGCTCCGCGCCCTTGGATACACACCAAAGGTTATCAGTCTGGATTCCTACTACAAGAACCGCACCGACACACCGAAAGACGAAAACGGCGACTACGACTACGAGTGTCTGGAGGCCCTTGACGTTGACCTGATTAACCAGAACCTGCTGGACCTGTTTGCGGGAAAAACGATAGACATGCCCTACTACAATTTCCATGAGGGAGTAAGGACATACCGGGGCGAAACCATGAACCTTGGTCCGAACGACATACTTGTAATGGAAGGAATCCACGGACTTAACGACAAGCTCACCCACCTTGTCCCGGCGGAATACAAGTTCAAGATTTACCTTTCGGCATTGACGCAGCTGAACCTTGACGACCACAACAGGATTGCG
>JAFOTA010000132.1 GCA_017421145.1 Treponema sp. | reverse complement strand
TGCATTACGCCCATATCGACAAGCTGTGAGATTGCGTTGTGCACGGTCTCGCGGGCAAGAGTCACAGACGGAGTGTAGTTGTATGTCTTCAGAAGATATGCGTTCTGCTCGACATCTCCTGTCATCTGCTTGTTGTCAATCTGAAGCTGCGCGGACTTTTCAGGATTTTTCTGAACGAAAGCGGATGCCTTCATGATTGCGCGGATGAATGCCTTTACATGCTCTGGATATTTTTTTGCAGTCTCGCTTGACGTGTAAGCCATGCAGCAGTATTCCTGGCTGAACTTTTCATCTTCTGTTGTGTCGAGGATTTTTCTGAATCCGTAGTCCCTTTCGGCGATGTATGCAATCGGATCGTGGAGTCCGACAGCTTCAACCGCACCGTTTTCAAGAGCGATCGGAAGATCCGTCATGCCGTAGACTGCAATCTTGAATTCAGCATCCGCACCATAAGGAACCAAACCGTAGTCAAAGAATTTTCTCTGGAACGCAATCGTTGAAGAATCCTGCACACCGACAAATCCGACTGTCTTTCCTTTCAAATCCGCAATAGTCTGATAAGGAGAATCTGCACGGACATAGAATTTCGTACAACCGGTATGAACGCCGGTCAAGAAACTGATTTCAAGTCCGTTGTCCATCTGCGGAACAAGGCTTCCTGCAAGACCAAGACATGCGTCTATTTTTTTTGCAACCACAAGAGCCGAAGCCTGCTGAACGTCTATTTCAACGGTTTCATATTTAAGTCCGGCCTTTCCGAACTCTTCATCAAAAATGCCGTTGTCGATTGCTATATGAAGCGGAGCGGAACAGAGACCTGAGTTTGAAGTTCCAATCTTGAACACAAATTCAGTATCCTTTTTCTGGCATGAAGAAAGAAGGACTGCCGCTGACACAATGGCAAAACCAGTTGCCATAGACAAAATCGATTTGATTTTTTTCATATATGTACCTCCAAAATTAAACCCAAAAAACGCAAATTCACTAAAATGAATTCACTACAGATTGTCATACAAATCTTCAGTGAACGTAAGGCTTCCGCGATAACCAGAATATGTTCTGTTGAAAACAAGACGCTCGTTCATCGGGAATGTCGCATTCAGATATTGGATGCCTTTTTCAAGAGCCACTTCTTTTTCGTTCGTGCTTCCGACAAGCAGGGTGATTTCCTCAGGCTCGTTTCTGATTGCCTGATTGATTTCCCACTGGTCGCTTGCAAAAACGATTTTAGGAGCGGCGGCATATTCAAGCGAAGAGATTTCCTTTATGATTCTCTCCTTGTCCTCAGGCCTGAAAATGGTTTCGGTGATTACGACAAGCACAGGTGAAAAACTATAGTCGTTCGCAAGATATCGCGTGATTGCAATTGCACTCGTTGCATCTCCTGCCACAGCAAATCTTTTCCAGCTCAAAGCACCGATGGACTGACCGAGATATGAATAGACATAATCTTCTTCTTCCGCAATCACTTTGTTCACAAGGGCTTCATCCAGATTCAATGCAGCAGAAACTTCACGCACGAATCTTGTCGTATCAGTCGCACCGATCGGACAGAACGGAAAGCGGATTGAAGGAACGCCGAATTTATCCTCAAACTTTTTTGCAGGTCCCTTGAAAAGCCACGGATTTATTATTATGTTCAATGCAGCCTCGGAACAATGCTCGATTACGTCAAGCCCCTGATGCTTTGTGAAAAATGTGTTCACTTCAAGGCCGAGCTTTGAAAGAATCCTGTCAATCTCTTCAAGCGTACCGCTCCAAAACGGATCATGATAAGGGACGATTCCGAAAATATTTACAAGATTGCCGCGTTTTTTTTCAGCCGGCTTTATCACCTTGTCGATAAAAGAATTCCATACGGTCTCATAACCAAGATTGGAATCACCTGCAAAACCGGGAGTGTCTATCGGGTAGACCTTGTAGCCTTTTTCAACGAACTCGTCGGTAACGCTTGCAATGTCATCCCCGATAATCCCTGCGGTACAACCCGTAAGGACAAAATATGCGCTTGCATCAATTATGTCGATTGCACCTTGAATCGTTGTGCGGAGCTTGTTCACGCCGCCGAAGACGACTTCTTTTTCAAGCATGTTGCTGGACGGAAGAGAAACACCGCTGACAAAGCAGGCATGTTTATGACCGCTCTGCCCCTGTTCCGCCGCAGTAGTCTGCATACAACATCCAGGTCCCGAGTGCAAAACAGGACACACCCGGTCGACAGCCGCCAAAACTGAATTTATACCAGAAAGCACACATCCGCCGCGCGGATTCTCCGTTACAAAAGACATAGCCACTCCCATAATGCAAGGTTTCAAACGTTTATTACCTATCTTTCTAATAGGTAATATCAATATACAGGATTTACCCTAGTTAATCAATAGGAAATAGGATTTTTTTTAGAAATCCATTGATTCAGTGGCTCAGCATGAAACAAAAGTGTGCGGAATGGATTCCGGTGAATCAGGGAACCGCTGATTAATACACGAAGCATTAGTCAGCGGTTCCCAACAATTTCTCGTAATTCTTTATACTGTAAGGAATTACTGCGAAATTGCGGGCGTTATTGCAACAGAAAATAAAAACTTGTCAAACCAAACAACCTCTTTTATAATTATTTTATGAGAAGTATTCTTAATAAAAGCATCAGCCGGCAGCTTTCGGTTTCAATCGGTATCGTTCTCTTTGTTCTGCTT
>JAFOTA010000131.1 GCA_017421145.1 Treponema sp. | reverse complement strand
CTCCTCGTCGGGAATCTGGTCGAGCCTTGTGATTTCGCGCTTGTATTTTTTTGAAAGCTGGTAGAGCCAGACCAAAACAGTTTTCGCCATCAAAACAACTTTCGGCATCCACTCGCGGTCGGGGCTGAATCTTTCGTACTCCTTCATCAGATTTTCGTAGGAATACGCGTCCATGCTCACTTCACCGCCGTTTGTCGGAATCCATGCGGCTTTTTCTTCCTCGCTGATTGTGTCGATTCCTTCAAGAAGCCGTTTGAGCCATTCACCGAGCAAATCTGCCCAGTATGTGCGGATATAGTCGAGCTGACCTTTGAGCGAAGTGGGGGAGGCAATTACCGGTTCCTTGAACATCGCAATCAGGTTGTTGTTTTTCGGACCAAAGACAGGCTGTGTCATAAAGAATGCCTTGATCTGGTTCCAAATTTTTGCGTAATTCGGATTTGTCGAAAGCAAAGTGTCGTCAAAAAGAATCTGGAACTGATGGAACGCCGGGTTTTCATTTGCCAGATGAAGCATGATCATTTCTTCGAGAACCTGTTCCCTGTTGCTCCTCTGCTGACCTGTTTCTTTTTCGAATGCTGATTGGAAAAGATAATCTGCGGAAGTCAATTTTTTTTGATAAACGGCAACCGGAGGAAAAGTTTCCATAAACTGCATGAGAAGCTCATCAACGGCAGATTTTCCGAAATATGTGTCCAAATCAGAAAGCAAATTCGTAAAGCATTTCGGGGCTTTGTCACGGCGGAAGAGCATGCATACATAATGGAAGATTTCATCAATAAGACCCATGGCATTCAGATTTCCGGCAGAAACCTGCTTTTCATCTTCTCCGCGCTCCTTGAACAAAGCATTCAGCTTTACCTGAAACGCCTGCACTGCTTTTAAATCTGCAAAAATGACATTTCCGCTAGAACTGTAAAGAGTGCTGTCAAATTGGCACAAGTCCCTGACTTTTTTGCTGATATGAAATTCGTTGTAAGAAATTTTCAATTTTTTCCTCCATTATTATCCGTTTTATGCATTTCCGATATTAAGCATATCTTTTTCAATAGCTCTTCTTTTTTCATTAAATCTTCTATATATATGGGCATTCTGAAAGTCCAGTTCTTTTCGTTCACCGTTCCCGGCGTGTTGATTCTTTCGTCATCGGGATTTTCAGAATACAAATCTTTGTCCAAATACAGATAATCCTGCAGCGGATTTATAAACCATTCGGATGCAGTTTTTGCCGCGCTCTCCAAAATGAATTCCGCAGCTTCCGGTGAAAATTCTGCGTTCGGCGAAATTGTGGTCGGACAGCCGTTTTTGTATGCGGCATCAAAAAATCCGTAGAGCGAAGCTTTGTCTTCATTCCACCATTGGCGCATCGTCGGACTGTCATGCACTGAAACTGAAGTTACGCTCAGCTTTGGATATGTGTCGAATTTTTCGTAGGGTGCGTTATCCTGATCCCAGAATCTTGTCCATCTGATTACGCGCAGTGATGCAACGTTCAGCGAAGTAAGGACTTTTTGCAGACCCGGAAGATTTATGCCCAAATCTTCACCGCAAGGCTGCATTTTTGTTGAGGAAATGACCGGAGCCAAAATGCACGGACCGTTACCAAGCCAGATTTCTTCGTTTTTTTCCTCAAGCATTTTGAACTCATCTTCAAGGATTTCCTTTTCCGATTCATTCAGTGATTTCCACGCCGTAGTATTTTTGTAGCTCCAGACCGGAACATACTGACCTTCTTCGATTTCAAGCAAAGTCCTGTCACGCCATTTTTCCGCAAAAGCTTCCTTAATCCGCTGATTCATGTTTTCGTCATCAGAAAATTCAGCCGCATAAATAAAGGAGTCGTTCGTAATGTCTTCCTTGAATTTCCAAAGCTCTTCACCTTCGATTTTGTAGCAGATTTTTTCAAGGGCTTCGGTTGCCTTTTCATAGTTTCCGGTAATGCCGCTGATTGCCTGTGTCGGGATGTGCGGTTTTGAAAGCCATTCGAGACGCTCTTTTGAAAAACCAGAATCTTCAAGGATTTCTTTTTCCATGGTTGAATAATAGTTCGTGTGACCGAGAGCCGCAGTGCTTTCTTTTTCCGGATAGACCCACATTCTGAAAAATCCGATTACATGATCGAGCCTGAATGCGGAAAAATATCTTGAAGCACATGAAAGCCTTTCTTTCCACCATGAGAATTCATTTTCCTGCATTGCCGCCCATTTGTAGACCGGGAATCCCCAGCACTGACCTGTTGGGTTGTCAAAATCCGGCGGTGAACCTACTTTTGATGACTGGTCAAAAAGCTCCGGGTAAGCCCAGCAGTCTGCACTGTCTTCGTTTATCAAAATGGGAATGTCGCCTTTAAGGATGATTCCCTTGCTTCTGATATAGTTTGCGGCATTCAAAAACTGCTCGTGCGCACGGATCTGGCACCAGATGAAAAAATTGTGGCTCATCCGCAAAGCCCGGTTACTCCAACGAAGCTCAATCTGATGGCGCGTCATGTTTTTTTTGTCATCGTCCCATTCTTTCCATGAAGCCTGGGAATATGAATCTTTCAAATCCTTGAAAACCGCATAATAGATTACCCACGGATTGTCTTCTATAAAATCCCTCATCTGGATTTGGAATTTTGATGCGATGGAAACTAAATCGGAAGAATCTGCGTTGACGGTATTTCTGCCATGACCGGTTTTTTTGTCAACTTTTTTGAGCATGTAGGAATACAAAATATGAAGAAGCTCAATCTTACCGGAGGAAACTCTGTTGTAATCAAATCTTTTGCCCGGAGGATTCTGCTTGAGAAATTCCTTGTATGCTGCGGAAAACTGACGGCAATATTTTTTTGCGTCTTCAAATTCCGGCAGATCTTCTATCCGAATGTACATGGGGTGAAGCGCATAGGCGGACAAAGCTGAATAAGGAGATGACTGCGCCCCCGTGTCATTGACCGGAAGAAGCTGTATTATTTCGATTCCGCTTTGCTGGCAAAAATCCGCGAAATCCTTCAATGCCGGAAAATCCCCGACGGAAGGACACTTTTGCGAACAAATAGCCCCTAAAGGAACGACAACACCTGTTTTTCTTTCCATAATCTAATATTCAGCCTACTCCATTTAAAGTATAGCACAGTTTCCGAAAAATAAAAGAATAAAATACGAAAAATATGATAAAAACTCGTCTTTAAGAGTGTTTTAAGTTGAATCCAAGAAAGCAACGGATAAAATATGCCCCGATAATTTTTTTAAGAATTAATTGTTATTTTATTAACATTTCCCTTGACCATTAATAATCTTCTATATATAATACTTGAAAATACGACGCGGGGTAGAGCAGTTGGAAGCTCGTCGGGCTCATAACCCGGAGGCCGCAGGTTCGAGTCCTGCCCCCGCTAT
>JAFOTA010000130.1 GCA_017421145.1 Treponema sp. | reverse complement strand
CGGAGTGTAGCCGGAAAGCGATGTTCCTGTAAATGCAGGGGATCCGTCAAGTGAAGCAAGATCAGCCGGTCTTTCTGCAGATAAAGCCGCAAGTTCAGCCGCCGTTCCCGATGCTATTTCATTTCCGTCTATAAAAAGCGTGTGGGTGTTCCCTATGTGCCGTTCGCTTATAAGTTCGTCCGTCGGGAGATAGAAGCAGATTATGTATTTTCCGCCGGAGCTTTGGACGCTTGCATCCATGAGTGAAGGAGGTGGAGTGTTGCATTTCAGGTTGAAGCTGTAGCTTTCGAATTCACGCCCGGATACTGATTCCCTGAGAGTAAGCGTGCCTCCGATTTCTTTTCCAGAGTCGTGCGCCTTTAGATATGATTCAGGATATGTCAGGTAGATTACTGCCTTGTCGTTTTCGTCCTGCCTGCATGTCGCGCCTGATTCTGAAAATCCTATGTTAAGATTATAGTGCCTTGGATTTCTAAGATACATGATTACGGTTTTGTCGCCGTCGCTTGAAATGCATGTGGAGCCTTCTGAATCTGTGTATGTCGGGCATTGTATTTCGTGCCTGCCCACAGCCGCCGTATTCGTGTATTTGTCGAACCAGTCGGCCACCGGCTCGTTCCATGTAGGAAATTGTTCGCATGAAAAGAATAGTGCCGGTATCAGAAGGAAAAGGGCTTTTTTAAGCTTATACCCCCCCCCTGTATATGAAATTGAGATCTGAAATTCTTTTTGCGGACAACTTTTTCATAATAAATCCTCCATGCAAAATATTTTATCATTATTATAGAAGAAAATACAAGCGGTCAAAACCAAGGCGGTAAAAGCTCCTGTATTTTTGTGCGTTCCGCCGGCTTTTTTTTCCTTGAAAATTTGTTTTTTTCTGATTATTACAGTATATTTGAACACATGGGTACAGAAAAAAATAAAAAAGACATAAAATCAGAAGATACGGAAAAGGATAATTTCGGGCTTCCGGCAGAAGTGGAGCTTCCGAACACCCTTCATATAATTCCTATAAGCGGACGGCCGATTTTTCCCGGCATTTTTACGCCTTTATTGATAAACAACCAGGAGGATGCAGCCGCAATTGAAAAGGCGACCGAAGGCTCCGGGTTCATCGGTATAGTCATGCTTAAAAATCAGACTGAAAAGCCGTCTCTTTCCGATGTATACGATGTTGGAACTGCCGCAAAAATCATAAAGAAAATCAGCATGCCGGACGGGGGAGTGAACGTTTTTGTTTCCACGGTAGACCGTTTCAGGATAAGGAAAGTGCTGAACGATTCAAATCCTATGTATGCCGCGGTTGAATACATGAAGGACGAAAATGACGGAAGCTTTGAAGTTAAGGCTTTGACCCGTGCCCTTGTGAGCGAGATGAAGGAAATCAGCGAGAACAATCCCCTGTTCAGCGATGAGCTTAGGTCAAACATGATTGCGTTCGATCATCCGGGGCGCGTCGCAGATTTTATCGCATCAATCCTCAACATAGAAAAAGAAGATCAGCAGGAAGTCCTTGAAACAATAGATGTTCCGGCAAGGATGCAGAAAGTCCTTGTTTTCATAAAAAAGGAGCAGGAAATCCTCAAGGTGCAGCGCAAGATTCAGAATGAGCTTAACGAGCGCGTGGAAAAAAGCCAGAGGACATATTTTTTGCGTGAGGAGATGAAGGCCATACAGGATGAGCTTGGCATGGATTCTGATCCAAAAACAAAAGATTCAAGGAATTTTAAGGAAAAAATAGATTCGTTCAAGTTTACCGGGGAAATCAAGGAAACCTTGGATTCGGAGCTTGAGAAATTCCAGCTTCTTGATCCGCATGACCCTGAATACGTGAGCGTCCGTTCATATCTTGACCTTGTCTGCAATCTTCCGTGGAATGACCGCCCGGTTGAAGATTATTCCCTTGATCAGGCTTCCAAAGTGCTTGAAGATGACCACTACGGCATGGAAGACGTAAAAAAGAGGATAATAGAGCATCTTGCAGTCCGTAAGCTCAAGCATGACGGAAAAGGATCCGTTCTGATTCTTGTGGGACCTCCGGGTGTGGGAAAAACGAGCATAGGAAAATCGATCGCATCTGCCATGCACAAGAAATTCTACAGATTTTCTGTCGGCGGTGAGCATGATGAGGCTAAAATCAAGGGATTCAGACGGACTTATATAGGAGCCATGCCGGGGCAGATTCTTGAGGGGCTTAAAATCACGAAATCCAAGTCGCCGGTCTTCATGATTGACGAAGTTGACAAAATGAACGCTTCTCATCAGGGAGATCCTTCAGCGGCTCTTCTTGAAGTGCTTGATCCTGAGCAGAACGTCAATTTCCGCGACACATACCTTGACCTTCCGTTTGACGTGAGCAACGTGTTTTTTATCCTTACCGCAAACACGCTCGATACGATTCCGCGTCCGCTTTTGGACAGGGCAGAGATAATCGAGCTTTCGGGCTATGTCGATCAGGAAAAAATCCAGATTGCGAAAAAATATCTCCTTCCGAAGACGCTTGTCAAGAACGGGCTAAAGAAAAATCAGGTGAAATTCACCAAGGCGGCCTTCGAGCTGATCGCGACCGAATATGCACGTGAAGCCGGAGTGCGCAATTTTGAAAAGGACATAGACAAAATCGTAAGGAAGATGGTGAGAAAATCCGTCGAGGAATATGAAAAGGACAATCCTATGCCCGTGTATCCGACTCTTGAAGAAATCAGCGGGGAAAGCAGGAAGCCTTTGAAAAAGAAGGAAGGGGTTGCCACAGTTCCCGTCGAAAAAAATCCGGATGCCGAAAAAAAGGAAGATTCAACGGATTGGGAAGCGGTGCTGCTTGAAGAAAAGGAAAAGATTTCTTCTGCAGAGGCAAAAAAGATTTCTGCCGCAATCGGTAAAAAGGCCTTCACCGTGGATGTTCCTGAAGTACGCGAATATCTCGGAAAACCAGTGTTCGACGAAAGCCAGATAAAAACTGCTTCCGTGCCTGGCACTGCAATCGGTCTTGCATGGACGAGCATGGGAGGGGACACTCTTCTTCTTGAAAGCATTTCATATGAATCCACGAACGGTGCGCTTCTCCTTACCGGCCAGATGGGTGACGTAATGAAAGAGAGCGCGCAGATTGCAATGAACTGGGTCAAGCAATATGCAATCAAAAACAAGATAAAGGACAGCCAGTGGTTTGAAAAAAACACCGTGCACCTGCATATTCCTGAGGGAGCCACTCCAAAAGACGGTCCTTCTGCCGGAATAACCATGGCGGTAACTTTCATGTCGCTTCTTTCCGGTAAAAAAATAAAGCCGAACCTTGCCATGACGGGCGAGCTTAGCCTTACCGGTCAGGTTCTCCCCATCGGCGGATTGAGGGAAAAAACGGTAGCAGCAAAGCGCAACAAGATAAAGACCATAATAATCCCCAAGGCAAACCTGCGTGATCTGGACGAAATACCGGAGCAGGTCAAAAGCGGTATCAAATTCATTCCCGTTACGAACGTTGAGGAGGTTATAGAATGGGTCTTTTAAAAGCTGCGGAAAACCGTGATGAAATCAATTTTGAAAAGGTGGATCTTAAAAAGGCGTACCAGATGATCAAGTCTCCTGCCATGGTTGCGACCAAGGGAGAAAAACATTACAACCTTACGCCCTATGGATGGATAATGCCTTTGGATTACGAGCCTCTCACAAGGGTGATTTTCAGCTCTGACCCGGAGCACCAGGCTGTGGCGAACATAATGCGTACCAATGAATTTGCCGTATGCATGCCTTT
>JAFOTA010000129.1 GCA_017421145.1 Treponema sp. | reverse complement strand
GGACACGCTCAGTAAGGACGATTTCACCAAAATCATAGATTCAGGCATCGAGCTTTCAAAAAAGGTGGACAAACATACCGGACGCAAAAACTCGCCCATGCTTCCCCTGCTCGCATATGAAATTTCACTGGAAATGAACGTAGACAAAAAAACTGCCGCCAGATATTTCTGTGCATCACTTTTTTACGATTGCGGCCTGCTCGACATTCCGTCCGAATATTTCTTTTCTGAAATCCTCTATAAAAAAGAAAAAAATCAGTTTAAAAAACACGTAATCTGCTTCGACGGAAAAATCGACGAGCTGCCCGAAGAACTTTACATGGACTGCTACGACGCATGTTACTTCCATCATGAAAACTACAACGGAAGCGGATATCCGGAGGGGCTTTCCAAAGATGAAATACCGCTTATTGCCAGAATATTGAGGGTCTTGGAAAGTTACATGTCGCTCATTTCAAAGGAAACCTACCACAAGGGCCTGTCAAAGAAAAAGGCATTCATCGACATGAGGATGAAGGAAGGATTATATGATATGTCCATTATAGACATCCTTGAGACCTTAGTATAAACTTCAAGGCTAGGAAAATGCCGAACGTTGATTGGACTATCGGGCAATAAGAATCGGGAGTTTCAAAGCAAACTTTCATGGGAGGATATATGTGTGGAATCGTGGGATATGTAGGGGAAAAGAAAGCAACTCCTATTTTGCTTAATGCGCTTAAAATGCTTGAATACCGTGGATACGACAGTGCAGGAATCGCCGTATTCAATGGAGAAGATATCGTAGTCCGCAAGGTAAAGGGTGCTCTCGAATGCCTTGAACAGCACATTGCAAAGGAAGTGATTGAAGGCTCCCTTGGAATCGGACATACAAGATGGGCGACACACGGTGAACCGAGCGACATCAATGCACATCCACAGACCAACGTAAGCGGTACCATAGCAATCGTTCACAACGGAATCATAGAAAATTATGCTAAGCTCAAGGCGTGGCTTCAGGAACAGGGCGTCGTTTTCAGAAGTCAGACCGATACCGAAGTCGTCGCACATTTAATCAACTATTTCTACGAGCAGGACAAGGACATTCTTTCGGCAGTCCTGAATGCACTCCACAGACTGGAAGGAAGCTATGCACTGGGAGTAATCAGCAAGGATTATCCGGACAGAATCATTGCAGCCAGAAAGGAAAGCCCGCTCATCATCGGATTGGGAGAAGGTGAAAATTTCCTTGCAAGCGATGTTCCGGCAGTTTTGGAGCACACGAGAAAAGTCTTGTATCTGGACCAGAAACAGGTTGCAGTCCTTTACAACGATCACGTTGACCTGTATGACGACCAGGGTGCAAAAGTCATCAAGGAACCGAGTCATGTCGATTGGGACATCTCTTCCGCAAAAAAAGACGGATATGCACATTTCATGCTCAAGGAAATCCACGAACAGCCAAGGGCATTGAGGGATACGCTCAGGTCTAAAATCGTAAGGGAAAACAATCAGCCCGCAGACATAAATTTTGAAGAACTCAAGATGACTCCGGAAGACTGGAAGAATGCAAAGAGAATCGTGATAACCGCATGCGGAACGGCATACCACGCTGGAGTCGTAGCACGATACGCTTTCGAAAGGTTCGCAAGGATTCCTGTCGTTGTTGATGTTGCATCCGAGTTCAGGTACATGAATCCGATTTTGAGCGAAGGAGACATCTTCATAATAATCAGTCAGTCAGGTGAAACTGCAGATACGCTGGCGGCGATGAGGCTTGCAAAATCAAAGGGCGTACGTGTAATCGCAATTACGAACTGCGTGGGTTCAACGGCAAGCAGGGAAGCGGACGACGTAATCTACACAATGGCCGGACCGGAAATTGCAGTCGCATCAACCAAGGCATACACGACACAGCTCATGTGCCTTTATCTTCTTGCACTCAAAAGCGGATTCTGCCGCGGAACATTGGAAACCGACAGATACAGGAAACTGATTTCTGAACTTGAGTCCATCCCTGAAAAGATTGAGGAATTGCTCAAGGACCAGAGCGACATACAGAAATTCGTAGACAGGAATTTCAACAAGTCAAAGGTGTTTTTCATCGGACGACTTTTCGACAGTGCAACGAGCCTTGAAAGTGCACTCAAGTTGAAGGAAGTCAGCTACATGCACAGTGAAGCGTTTGCAGCCGGAGAACTCAAGCACGGTCCAATCGCACTGATGGATGACACTTCATTGGTCGTAGCAATTGCAACCGTGCCGGAACTGTACGAAAAAATTGCAAGCAACATAATCGAAGTAAAAAGCCGCAATGCAACGACTCTCGTAATCACCCAGGCCGATGAAAGCGTTTTCAAGAAGGATACCGCAGACGCAATAATCAGGATTCCAGATACGGACTCTTCGTTCGGTCCATTGATTTCAGTAATTCCATCACAGCTTTTCGCCTACTACTGTTCAGTGCACAGGGGAATAAATCCTGACAAGCCAAGGAATCTGGCAAAATCGGTAACCGTAGAATGACACGCACGCCGATGATGCATGAG
>JAFOTA010000128.1 GCA_017421145.1 Treponema sp. | reverse complement strand
TTTGCGGCAGAAGTTTCGACTCCGAAAAGCGGCGTAGCTTCAAATTCAAGGTTTCCCTTGGCAAAATTCAGGCTGTTCCATCTGAACGAAAGGCCTACCAGAAGCTTGGGATCCATAGTGCATGCCGTCGTAGTACCGGAAGTGACGTATTTGAATGCAATGCCGTAGTCTATTTCAGGCTGGAAAGCAAAATCAGAAAGCCCGAACGGAAAACGCACCCAGTATCCGATCAAAAAATCAACGTCGGTTCCTTCCGTAACAGGATGCTTCACGTCCATGAGAGGATTGTACGAAAGGCTGAGCTTTAGTCCGTTCTGTTTTCCCCATGCATAAAAAGGCATTCCGTACTCAAATGAAACGCCCGCTCCGAAATCACCGGAAGCATCGGCAGCATGACCGTTGAAGATTGCATTCGCACTGCCGAAAACACCATAGCGGACTACAGCGGCGACTTCCTCCGCAAAGACGGAACCAGTCAGCAAAAAAGCGGAAAAAAGGGAAATCAAAATCTTTTTCTTCATACATTCACTCCCAAAACAGGCAACCATCAGGCAGCGGACAAAAACAAGCCTTTCGAAGCCGCCGTCAAAAACTTCCGAATGGTACAACCACCATCTTCCATTCTATAACTTTTCGGATTTTTTTTGAAGTGCCAATATCAACGCAGCTGAATAAGAACGGTTCCATGCGCAGGGACTGTCTTTGAAAGCTCCGAATCTCCCTGGACGGGGGCATAGTCCTTTTTTTCCCAGAGGTCGCGCTGTGAATACAGGGTTTCGGGCAGCAGAACGCCTATTTCGCTTAGATTTACGGAAACTTCGGCCGCAGTATCCTTGAAATTGAAGAACGCAAGGTTCACGCATGCACCTCTTGCAGGACATCCGTTACCAAAACTGACCCAGACGCATTTTTCTTCATCCCGGTACAATTGGAAAGCTCCGTGGCTGTTTTTTTCAAGGTAAAGCACCTCAAGGTTCGTTATGAGCGGGAGGGTCTTTTCATCAAGCTGAGTCAGGTCGGTTCCGATCATCAGGGGGCTTCTGAACATGCACCATAGGGTCATCATGGTTTTCTGCTCGTCTTCCGTAAGCCTGGTATACCATTCGTTTCCGAAACCATAGCCAAGCTTTCCAATCGGGAGCATGTCGCAGTCAGGCCAGTTTCCTCCGCCCACATGTTTCTGCCAGACTTCGCAGCGCTCGAACATGCCTTTTAGAAGCGGCCATGTGTCCCAGAAATCATCGGTGATGCGCCACATGTTTGCGTATTTTTCAAGGTGCCAGGCTTTTTCGATTACGGCAGGACCGGGACTCAGCGAAAGAACCATCTTTCTCCCGGATTTTTCTATGGCATGCGCAATCGCCTCTATTTCTTTTTCCGCCGAATACGGATCATTCGGATACATGTTTGTGTTGCAGATGTCGTCAACCTTCACGTAATCCACGCCCCACGACGCATACAGTGCAAAAATGCTGTCATAGTATTCCTGTGCGCCTTTTTTTGAGCAGTCAACGCCGTACATGTCGGGATTCCATCTGCTTATGCTGTACGGATTTGCTATTTTGTCCGCAGTAACGTCGGTTCCAAGGATTTTTGCATGCTCGTGCGCACAGAACCTCGGTATGCCGCGCATCATGTGGAGTCCGAATTTCAGTCCGAGCGAATGTATGTATTCAGCAAGCGGAGCGAATCCTTTGCCTCCCGCACTTGAAGGAAAACGGTTAGGTGCCGGAATCTGCCTTGAATACCCATCCACGCAGAATCTGCTGAAAGGAATATACTGCACGCTGGGATTCAGGGAGCCTGCATCAGGATCCGACCACTGTATGTCTATGACGATATACTCCCAACCGTATTTTTTAAGATTCGCCGCCATGTACTCAGCATTCGCCCTAACCTGAGCCTCATTTACCATTGTGTTGTAATAGTCGTAGGAATTCCATCCCATAGGCGGAAACTGAGCCGCATCGTCCTTTGAATACATGACACCTCCCCGATGTACTAAAATTCAACTTAATACGAAAGATACCCAAAAAACACTGCTTGGGCAAGAAAAAAGGGCCGCCTAAAAAGGCAGCCCTTAACAAGAGAATGAATCTCTTAGAATGAAGCGTTAACTCCATCGCTAGAAACGCTTACAGAAGGTGTAGAAACATTCACTTCCGGTGCCTTTACTTCAGGAGCAGAAAGGTTGTTTCCTACCATCGGCATGCTAACTTCATATTCAGCCTGCTTCCACTGTGGAACGATGTTAAGTGTAAGGTCTGTGCTGAGGCTGACTCCCTTTGTGAACTTATATGAGCGAAGAGTCTTCTTGCATGTAAATGAAAGAGAAACTCCGTCCATACCTACGTTCCACTCGAACTTACCATCAATGTTCTTCTCTGTGAACTTGTAAATCTGTTTGCCGGTCTTTGCATTTGTAAGAATAACTGCAAAGTTTCCATCTGTGTCTGCTCCCAGAGTCCAGTTAGCATTCCACTTTGCATCATTCCATGTTCCCTCAATCTGAGCACCAGCTGCAAATGTTGAGGCAACTGCAATAAAAGCAACTGCTACAAATGCTAAAATCTTTTTCATAAAATCACCTCTCTTAAAAAAGATAGTTTTATTATATATCCAAATAAACTTTTTGCAAGGAAAATTTTAAAAAAAATCAAATTTTCTCCGATAAATAATGGCACGGCAAATCCGGCAACCGACACACACCATATATAGCGTCAAAACCTAAGAACAATCGTAAAATAACGCTATGTAATTTTCGATGCTGCCATGAAATTTTTGATGGAAAAATGCAAAATCACCAACCCCGGTGCATGGATTGCGGTTCCTAAGGTTCTTTAAGCCTTTCCGGGCATACTGCGCTGACCAGTGCGCGGGCAAGAATCTTCGCCGGATCCACAAGCGTTATGGGAAGATTGAAACGGCCCATTGCAAGCGGAATCTCGGTGCATCCCATGATGAAAGTGTCATAGCCGCGTCCGATCATCTTTTTAGTAACCGACATGAGGTTTTCAAGTGCCTGCTCCTTCACAGGGTTGGAGAATGCCTTTATCCCGAAATCACGGTTGTAGATGGATTCCCAGATCAGCTCCTTGTCGTCATCGTCCGGCTCTATTATCCTGTAGTCGCTGTCATTTTCAAAGAGATTCCTGTATACCCCTGACCAGTACGTTCCTTTCGTGGCGTAGAGCACTATATCCCGGCTACTGCAGTTTCCCCTTACCCACTTGTAGGTTTCCTCCACGATGTTGAAAAGCTTCACGTCAATTCCGTTTATCTCTATGAACCTGCGCACCTGGTTCATTATGATCGGGGCATGTGCCGTGTTGCATGGGATCGCTATGTGGGTGGCTCCCGCATCGGAAAGTTTCTGTATAACATACTCGATTCCGGTACAGGGGTTGTCGGTTTCAGGGTGCATTATATAAAACGACCTGTCGGTGATCAGGGAAGGCGCGGAAATCATCATTACGTCGGGATAATCCTGATCGCTCTGTGCATCCACGCTGTCAAACACCTTTTTTTCCAGATCCAGTCCGGCATAGGGACCAAGACCGCCTACTATGCCTATCGCAATCCTATTTTTTGTCGAATGCATAGATACCGTTCCATTTTTCGGGAGGATTCGCCTTGAACTTCTCCGCACGCTCTTTTATCACTTTGGCCGCGCTGTCATCTATGCGGGTTATGACGGCATCCATGTACTGAATGCACTTGTCCCACTCCCCGTCGAAGTAATACTTAAGCCCCATCTCATAGACCTGATATGCCTTAAGAACGGCACGGTCGATCTTGTCCTTTTCCGCAAGAAGCTCGTAGATGTATATCGGCAGTATCTTTCCCTTTACGGTTATCTTGTCAAGCATACGGAATTCGAATTCATCCTTCACAAGCTCATGCGTGGCACCGCTCGCGATGATTTCGGTTCCGTAGAATTTGTTGAGTCCTTCAAGGCGGCTGGCAAGGTTCACGCTATCTCCGAGGACCGTATAGTTGATTCTTTCATCGGATCCCATGTTTCCTACGACGACCTCACCTGTGTGTATTCCGAATCTTGTGCGGAACCTGGGCTTACCCTCCTTCGTCCAAACGTTCGAAAGATTGAATCCCTGAATCTGGCAGGTCAAGGCAGAAAGACATGCAAGGCGTGCGTGGGTCTTCACCTCAATCTCCACAGGAGCGCCCCAGAATGCCATGATGGAATCGCCTATGTACTTGTCTATTGTTCCCTTGTTGTCGGTGATCGTGTGTGCAAGCAGGGAGAAATAATCATAGAGCCGTCCGATAAGCTCCTCAGGCTTGGTCATTTCCGCAATGCCGGTGAAATTCTCTATGTCCGAGAACATCAGCGTGAGCACCTGTTTTTTGCCGCCTATCTCCGCATTCTGATTGTCCCTTATGAGCATGGAAACAAGATCGGAAGGAACGTATTTCTTGAAGTTTATCAGACCCTGCTTCATGCCCTGGAACGAATAGACCATAGTATCTATTTCCTTGATTCCGGAATCTATGTCCACGGCCGTATCATCTATCGAAAGCTTCCTGATGTTGTTCATCTCGGTTGAAAGGACTTTCATCGGCTTTGAAATCAGGGATGAAATCAGTATGGAGATCAGTATCGCAATTATTATTACGATCACTGATATTATCATCACGGTCCTGTTGTTCTTGTAGACCGTACCCATTATGTCCTCGTCAGGAATGATCATGCCCACGTTGAGCGAAAGATCCTTGTCAATGCTCATTGTGTCAACTTTGCAGAAGTATTTCTTTCCGCCGGTTTCAAAAACATTGATTCCGTCGGAGTTCTCCTTGCCCTGGGTGAAATTGAACGCTTCCGCTATTATAGGATCTGATCCGTCGTTGACCGTTTTCATGCTGTAAGTGCTGCTTCCGTCCGCCTCTGGATACACGTTGAGCAGAGTGTCGATAGGATCCCCGTTTTTCATGGGCTTCGCTATTATCTGGTTGTCCTGATCGTAGATGAAAAGACGGGAGTTCGCCGGAGTGGATATGTTTCCAAGATAGAGCGAAAGATCCCGTATCTCAATGTCTATGCAAGCAACGCCGAGCAGATTTCCGTCGTCATCATAAATCGGGGAGGCACATGAGAATCCCGGCATGTTTCCCGTGGCGAAAATGTAGACGTTCGTCCAGACAGTCTGCTTTTGTGAGACTGCTTTCTTGTACCAGCCCCTTGACCTTGGATCGTATCCGGTTGCGGCGCTTTCCGTAGTGTTTGGGAAGGTTGCGTTGTATATCCTGTTTTCATGAACGTACTTGGTGTAGACAGTATCGTCGGTACGGGTTATGTAGCGTCTTGTGAGGGAGCCGTCGGGCATCCTTCGTCCCATTATGAGGTTTCCCTTGGTGTCACCGAAGTAGACCATGGCGAATTCCTTGTGTGTGTCCAGGATTTCCATGAAATAATCCAGCGCGGCCTCATTGTCATTCTGGAAATGGTAGATGTCCTCATTCCAATAGTGGAATACAATGCCGTGTATTTCCTGAGACGCAGGGTTATAGTATGCCTCAAGCTTTGTGTCAACTGACTGGAGGATTTCAGTGACAAGGTTTGTGGAAACGGAATATACGGAATCCTGGGTTCCATGTGAGTTTATGAATATGATTATCGAAGCGGTGATTACAAGGAGCATGGTGTTCACGAGGATGAGAGCATCCCTGATCCTTACCTTTACGCCGTCCTTGTGCTTTCTGACCATGCCGTGGTGCACGGAAGATGTCTTTTTCGGAGAAGAAACCGCCGCAAGAACAGAAGATTTTTTCTCATGCACAGGTTCCTTGATTACCGGAGCTGTCTTTTCTTCAATTTCTTCATCATAATCTTCCGGTTCCGTAACAGAAACTTCTTCGGCTTCAATCTCCTCTGCATCATCCGCAAGTGAACCGGCCTCAGGAAGGACACCGGCATTTTTCTTCTTTTTCTTGGATGCCACAAGTGCGGTTGTCGCAATGTTCACGTAGACGATCAGAAGGGTTCTCATCGGGTCGATCAGCGAATCAATGGCCATGAAAACCACGAGTATGGATTCCACCGGAAGACCGATCGGATCAAGTATCAGCGAAATCATCGGGAGCGTAAGAAGGCCTGATGCACCGGCAGTCGCAGTACCGGCAAGCAATGAACCTACTATGATAAGAGCCACGGTAGGAACTGTGAGCGTAGCGTTGTAAATCTGCGCGATAAAGCATGATGCAAATGCAAATTACATTATGTTTCCGAACCTGAGCACCGTAAGTCCAAGCGGGAAAACAAGGTCAACCGTGTTGTGGTCATATTTCAGGCTCTTCAATGCGGATATCGATGAAGGCAGGGCCGCAAAGCTGTTCCTTGTCGCAAAACAGATTATAATCGGGCTTACGACTTTCTTAAGCACTTTGAGCGGATTCTTTATCCCCGACTTGAGCCAGATTATCACCGTGCATATAAGGATTGCACCAAGTCCGGCAATATAGAAGATTACTATAAATTTGACCATCGCAAGCAGTATCTCTATACCGACCTGCGCAATCTGCTTTCCCATGAGGAACACAAGACCCACCGGAAGTCCGTACATGGTCCAGTTGATAAGCTTCTGGAAAGATTCTTTCAGCGACGTGACTCCGTTTATAAGCCTTGTCGAAGAGTCCTCACGCAAGAATCCTATCGCTATGCCGAAGATTATGCTGAAAAAAACAAGCTGGAGTATCGAACCGGAGCTGAATGCATTGAAGATGTTGGAAGGAATTATGTTAAGGAAGAAATCGGAGATGGAAGATTTTTTCTCCTGAACGTCACCGGCAGAATCATACAGAGCCATTTCATCCTGCGAAGTGTCTGAAGATTTTTTGATTATGTTGTCAAGCACTTCGGTCGTCTGCTCACCCAGGTTTTCTCCGGGATGCCCGACAATTCCGACGAAAGTGCCGAAGATTGACGTGGCCAAAAGCATTATCAGGAATGCGAAGATTATTTTAAGTATGTGCCTTCTTGCATTTCTGTCCTTCATGAGCTGGGCAAGGCTTGCAACTATGGAAGTCACCAGAATCGGGATTACCGTCATCTGGAAAAGGTTTAGGTATGCATCGCCTATCACGCCGAGAGAAAGCGCCATCTGCTTTTCATAGATTCCGAACAAGATTCCCAGGGCTACGGCAACGAAAATGGTTATGGGGTTTTTCAATATCTTTCCTATCATCGTACGTTCCCCCTAGCGTGAATATGTCGTAAGAAGCTCGTCCGCCGTCATTTTTTTCTGGTTTTCAAGGAAAAAATTGACCCAGTAGAGAAGCTGCGAATTATCGCTTTTGACAGCAACGGCAATAGGATCCGTCAAGTCGGTGAAATATACGGGCTTGAATGCGATGGCACTCTGCGGAATTGAGGCAAGGACTTTTTTTATCTCCAGCTCGTCACGGTAAACGGAAAGCACGTCACCGTTGACAAGAGCCTGAACCGCATCATCCCAGGTCTGGTATTCCTTTATGACTGCATGGGGAAAATTTGTCTTTGCATAATTGGCATAGGAAGAGTTTGCGATAACGCCTATGGTTCCCTTGTAGTTTCTTATATAATTGTTCACCTGCCCTTCACTCGTCACCTTTGCAAGCTGAAGACGGTTGAACAGAAGCCCCTGCCTGAACGTCATGTAGGGTACTGAGAATTTTACGGTCTTTGTCCTTGAAAGTGTCTTGCTGAGCTTTGAAACCGCAAGATCGACTTTCCCGGATGCAACCAGAGTGACAAGATCGTTGAAAGACGGTGCATCACGGCTTATGACAAGCTTTACGCCAAGCTCCTCCGCCATTTTGTTCGCAATGTCTATGTCATATCCCGCAAGCTTTCCGTTCCTGTCAACAAAATAGAACGGAGGCTGATCCACGGCAGTTATGGCAACCCTAAGCTCACCGCGCTTCAAGATTCCTTCCATGTCGCCGGTATTTGAAACTGAATTCTGGGACCATGCAGAAGATGATAAAACAAGCAGAAAAAAGAAAAAAAATCCTATGAAAGATTTACGGCCTGTAAATATACGGGGGGTATAACATTGCATATAAACTCCTTGGCAAGCCGGAAAGACCAGCCGCCACTCTCTATCTTTGTCATCGGTAGGTTTTCTGAAAAACAAAAGCGCAAATGATTTGAAATTTTATTGCTTCCGTGATATAATAGGGTACTATGGCTAAACCAAAAACAGAATTTGCAATCAACCAGAAGGTTGTTTACCCAAGTCAGGGCGTGGGAACGGTCACAGACGTTTTCAAAAAAGAATTCAAAGGCGAGATGGTATACTATTACAAGATATACATCCCCGTATCAGAGATGACCGTCATGGTTCCCGTGATGAACGCACATCTTCTTGGAATCCGCGCGATAGTGTCAAAGGAAGAGGCGCAGAAGGCAATAGACATGATTTCAGAAAATTTCGAGCCTGCAACCTCCGACTGGAAGCTCCGCTATCAGATCAACCTTGAGCTTCTGAAAAAAGGAACGGTCCAGGACATAACGCAGATCGTCAGAAGCCTTTACTACCGCTCCAAAGTCAAGGAACTCCCGATACAGGAAAGGAAGCTCTACGAAAGCGCAAAGACACTTCTCAAAGATGAGCTTTCCGAAGCCATGGGCATTACGCCTGAAGAAGTGGAAGCACTTTTCCATGCAAAGCTTGAGCCGCTCGGATTGAAAATCGACAAGAAAGCCAATTCTCCTCTTGATGAAGATTCAGACGAATTCGATGACGACGAGGATGAGGACGACGTAAAGTATTCCGGCCGCGATGATTCCGATGAGGATGACGAAGAAGCGGACGATGAAGAATAGCGGTCTTTCACTGGTTCTTCTTGCAGCCGGCTCTTCAACAAGGATGGGAACCGGCAAAAAAAAAGAATACATGGGTCTTGGAAGCGGTACGGTACTTTCCGCATCACTCAAGGCCTTTTTTAAATACGAAAATGAATCCGCGAAAAAATACGGCACGGAACGTAAATTCTCACGCATAATAATCACGGTTCCCTGCGGTCAGGAAAGCGAAGCCGAAAAAGCATTGGAAAGCGACCCGGAAATAAATACTCCTGAACTTTCAAGGCTCACGTTCATTTCAGGCGGAAAAACAAGGCAGGAATCCGTATGCAAGGCACTCAGGAAGCTTGATTCGGAAAGCATTTGCGGTGAAAGCATGGTCGTTCTCATACATGACAGCGCGCGTCCGTTCGTAAGCACTGAAATCATAGCGGACGTGATAGACGGGACGGAAAAATCCGGAGCTGCGGTACCGGCCGTTCCATCAGTGGACACATTGAAGGACAATTCAGGAACCTCTTCAATAACAGCCCATCTTGTGAGAAAAAACATAGTCGCAGTGCAGACTCCCCAGGGATTTTTGCTGAAGCCCCTTCTCCTCTGCCATGAAAAAGCTTCGCTTGACGGAAAGGAATACACGGATGACAGCGAAATCTGGGATTCGTTTCCTGAGCTTACGGGAGGAAAAAAAGTTCTTCTTACAAAAGGCGGAACCTTCAATAAAAAAATCACGTATAAGGAAGACATACCTTCACCGGAAAATCAAATGATAAGAATCGGTTTCGGAACAGACCTTCACGTTCTTGTGGAAGGAAGAAAATTCATGCTGGGCGGCGTTGAAATACCTTCGCAGAAAGGAGAGGCCGGGCATTCAGACGGAGACGTGCTTCTGCATGCAATAAGCGATGCGGTTCTTGGTGCGTCAGGCTTGGGCGACATAGGTTCATATTTTCCGCCGGAAGACCCAAAATGGAAAGACAGCGACTCTTCCCTGCTCCTTAAAAAAATCTGGTCGGACGTAAAAAACGCCGGTTGGGAACTTGAAAACATGGACTGCGTGCTTGAATTCGAATCCCCCAAATTCATACCGTGGAGGGAAAAAGTCATTGAATCAATAGCGGGAATACTCGGCGTTGAAAAAGACAGGGTTTTCGTAAAGGCAAAGACAAACGAAAAGCTTGATTCAGTGGGCATGGGACGGGCCATAAAAGCCTACTGCGCATGCCTCCTTAAAAAATAATCAAAACAATCAGAAGCAAAAAAAATCCCCGGTCAGTCATTCAAACCGGCCGGGGAGCCATCAGAGCATCACGCCCTATTCATCGTCGCTTGACGGAGCTTCAAGAATCAGTTCCACCAAATCTTCCGCAATTCCAAGATTGTCGGCAATCTCTTCATTTTTCCATCCCCTCTCTTTGAGCGAACGGACGCTTGACTTCAAGGCAGGTGTAAGTCCTCCCTTTCCGCCCTTTGATTTTGCCGCCGAACTTTCCTTTCTCTTGGTTCCCGAACTCTTTCCGAGCACCCTCAGGTCGTCAATCTGGTTTTCGGCCTTTTCGGTAAGACGCTGGAGCCTTTCTTCGGTTCCTGAAATCTCGTCTATCCTGTCGTTCAGGTCGTCGATGCGTGACTCGGTTTCGTCAAAGATCTTCTGCAGTGAAGAAAGCTTGTCAACGGCTTCGTTTATGCTTCCGTTGTTGTCCATGATCTTCTTGATTCCCGCCTGAAGCTCCTCAACCTGGTCCGGCATCGTGTTGAGCTGGTTGTTGCATACGCCGAGACGCTTTTCAAGTTCGAAGATGCGGTCGGCAGTATCGTTGATGTTGTTTGAAACCTTCTCAATAATCTGGGACTTGTTTTCGATCCTGTCATACTGGGCCTGTATTCCGCTGATTGAATTTTCGAATCCGCGGAGAGTCTGCTGCATACGGACGATGTTGTCGCTGCTCGTGTTGAGTTCGGCAAGCTTTTCATCCATTGAGTTGCTGAGTGCGATGATCCTGCTGTACTTCTGATCCAGTGAATCAAGCTGATTCTTCTGGTTGGTGTAGTTCGCAGCACGTGAATCCACTTCGCTTGCAATCTTCTGGATCTGGTCCATCTGGTTCTTCAGGTTGATTACCTTTGCTTCATAAGTCGCAAATCCGTTGATCTTTTCCCTGAGTCCCTCGATGGAAGCATCAAGCTGTTTTCTGAGCTGCTCCGCCTTGTCAAAGAGGCCTGTCTGAGCCGTGAACCTTGATATGCCCTTGTTGATTTCATCAATCTTGAGCTGAAGGTTGTTGGTGTCATCGTTGAGCCTCGTTATCATCTTCTGGTATGCGGTCCTGTCGCTGTCAGCAGTTTCCTGGAGATCGCGCTTGAGGTTCTTGATCTTCATGTCTGCCTGTGCGGTTGCCTCGGTGAACAATCCCTGGGTATTCTGCAATGCGGACGTGCATCTTTCCTGAAGCTGTTCCATGACCTGCTTTGACTTTTCCTCATATTCACGGAGAGCGTCGTCGGCCTTTTCGTTCAGCACCTGGATGTCCTGCTGCACCTTGAGCCTTGATTCCCTGGTCTTTTCGTCAAGATCGGCAAGGCTCTGCTTCTGCTTCTGAGTGAACATCGCAAGCTGCTCTTCGTACTGGGAGCTTGAATCCTTGTACTGCTGGGTGATCTTCTGCTTCCATGAGTTGAAGTCCTCGATTGAAGAATCAATGAGATGATTTTCTTCCTTCTGCTTCTTCTCGATGTTCTCCCTGATTTCATCGAACTGCTCGTTGATGTTCCTGATATTGGCCTGCATCTGCTCGGAAACGCGCTTGTTGTAGTCGTCGCTTTCCTGCCTGAGAAGATTCGTGGCCTGTTCGGACGTATTTTTAAGTGCCTCACGGTACTGCTCTATGAAGTCATGCAGACGCTGGTTGACCGTGTTTATCTGGTTCTGTATCGTAGACTGACCGGCCTGGAGATTTGCCTGGAACGTGTTTTCCTGAGCCAAGGTCTTGTTTTCGATTTCCTCGATGCGTGCCTTGAGCTGATCAGCATACTTGGTCTCCATGTCACGGCGGCTTTCTTCATAAGAATTGGTGAAATTCTCAATCCTTGTGTCGAACTTATTTTTCCAGTCGGAAAGCTGCTGGTTAAGCTCCGCCTCACGCTGCTGCAATCCGGAAATGAAGCTGTCCTCGAAATCCTTGAGCTGTGAACCGACGGAAGCATATGACTTCTGCTTCAAATCTTCCACTCCGGCTTCAAGAGCTTCAATCTCTTCCTTAAGCTTGTCGCTCCTTGTCTTCAATGAAGTTTCGAAGCTTACGTGGTTCTTTGAGATGCTCGTAGTGAACTTTTCGAAATCACCGAGAACCCTTGCCTGTGACTGCTCCATAATCTTTCTGAGGGCATCCTCAAGTTTTTCGATGTCTCCGCTTGAAGAATTCAACGCATTGAAGCGGTATTCCATCTCTTCCTTGTACTTGTCAAGCTGACGGTCAAGACCTGCAAGGAACGTGGACTGCTTGTTGTCATAATCCTGTGCGACCGACTGCATTGCCTTTGAAAGGTTTGCGTCAAAAGCCGCGAACTGGCTGCTGATTTCCCTCTCGAATTCGGCAAGACGCTCGGATGCAGTTGAAGTTTCCTCATTGACTTTTTCACCGATTGCCCTTGATTCTTCAAGAGCCGCCTCATATTTTGCCTTGGTGTCCGCGATGGCTTCCTCAACTTCGGTATGGATTGAGTTTGCCTTTGTCTGGACGGCATTGAGGGAATCTGAAATGTTCTGCTGCATCTGGGATACGTACTGCTGGAGTTCCTTTTTGTAAGTGTCCAGATGAGAGACGCTCATTTCCTTATACTTGTCGTATGCTGCGCTTTCTTTCTGCTCCGCCTTGAGGTAAGCTTCCTCGAAGAGCTGATCATACTTGACCTGCATTTCCTGAGCCTTGGTTTCAAGTTCGTTCTGAAGCGCATCAAGACGCTGGGTATTTTCGGTGGTCTCCGTATCAAGGAGTGCCGCAGTCTGCCTTGCGCTTGAAAGGGTCGTCATTACGTTTTTCTTGAACTGCTCTATGCTCGTATTTGAAATGGATTCAAGTTCCTGGGTACGCTGCTGAACCATGGCTTCAAGTGAAGAAACCTTTTCAACCAGATCCGCTGTGATCGTGTTGACCTTCGTGTTGATTGCGTCGGACACATCTGCGTCTGTTTCCTGAACAGCTTCCTGGAGGGATGCCGAACGGATGTCAAGCTCTTCTTTCAATGAACCGGTCTTCGTTTCGATTGTATCCTGAAGCTCAGCAATCTGCTGCATCACGCGGTTTCCAAGCTCCGAAGTCTTTTCATCAAGGCTTTCGGAAAGTTCTCCGGTGCGGCTTTCAAGCTCCGATGCAAGTGCCGAAATCTTTTCTTCGAATTCATTTTCAATGTTTGATGTCCTTGCATTGACTGAATCGCTGAGTGCGGATGTCTTTGAGCTTACCATGTCGTCAAGGTCATTCGTGCGTGCGGCGATTTCAGCTTTGAGTGCCTCGGTCTTTTCGTCGAACTGTGCAAGAAGGTTGTCAACCAAAGTCTGCACTGACTGTTCAAGACCTGAAGTCCTTTCGCTTACGGACTGCTCCAACGTGCTTGTCACTCCGAGAACGTTCTTGTCAAGATTCTGAGTCCTTTCTTTCACGGAAGAAATAAGGCTGGTAATCTTGTCGTTCAGATCCTTTTCAAGTGCGCCCACGTTCACCTTGATTGCCTTTGTGATTGAAGACGTCTTGTCCTGGTACATCTTCGCAAGCCCGGTGATTCTGGATGAATATGTCTTTTCAATTCCGGCCGTCCTGTCCTTGAGGCTCTGCTCAACTTCTGCAGTGCGGTCATCGGCATTCTTTTCCATTGAAGATGTCTTTGACTCGATCAAGTTCACGAGAGCGTCGGTTCTTGTGATAAGCTCGTTTTCAAGAGAGTTGGTCCTGTCGGTTACGGATGCCGTAAGATTTCCCGTGCGTTCATTGACCATGTTCTCAAGGTTGGTGATCATGGTTATGACGGACTCTTCAAGAGCTGAAGTCTTTCCGTTCACGGATGCCGTTATGCTTTCAGTAAGGTTTCTGACGGAAGCTTCGATATCGGATGAGCGTGAGTCGAAATCCTGCTGTATTGAATCAGTTCTGTTTGCAAGGCGGCTTTCAAGACCGGACGTGGCTTCGTTTATGTTCTGCTCAAGATAATCGACTTTTCCGCGCAGCTCTGACGTAAGGTTGTCCGTGCGTGAGTAGACTTCTTCCTGCAATGAGGTCGTTCTTTCTTCGACCATGTTCTGCAGTGCCTCAGTCCTTGTATTGACGTCATTTTCAAGGTTCCTTGTCCTTGTGACCACATCCTCGATGATTTCAGTGCTCTTTCCGTTGATGAAATCTTCAAGCGGAGAAATGCGCTCGTTCACATTGGATGTAAGCTCGTCAATCCTCGTGTTTACGTCGGCTTCGATCGCCTGTGATTTTTCGGTGAGGTTCTCGGTGATTTCAGAGATCCTTGCGCTGAGGTTTTCTTCTATATTAGATGTATTCGTTGCAACCCTTGTGTCAAGAAGTCCGTAACGCTCATCGATTGAATCTGAGAGTGCACCGGTTCTGTCACCGATGATCTGCTCCAGATCCTTGAGGCGGTTTTCAATTGAATCGCTCAAAGTGTCCGAACGGCGGTTTACATGCTCATCAAGCTGTGCAAGGCGCGTTTCAAGATCATTTTTGAGTGCCGTTGATTTTCCGTTGACGATTTCTTCGAGTGCGGAAATTCTTTCTTCAAGATTCGTAGTAAGCGTAGTTGAGCGTGATTCAAGTGAATTCTCAAGATCAGACATGCGTGTTTCGATGTTTTCGCGCAAAGCATCTGATCTTCCGTTCACTGAATCTTCAAGCTCCGTCATGCGGCTCTCAACGTTTTCGGAAAGAGTCGTAGAGCGTGCATAAAGCCCGTCTTCAAGCTCAGAAAGCCTGTCCTCCACTTCCGTCTGCAAAGTACCCGAGCGGTCTGAAACAGAATCTTCAAGATTGGTCAGGCGGTCTTCAAGTGAATCTGACAAAGTTGAAGAACGTGTGTTGAGCTCTTCTTCCAATGCTGCAAGGCTGTCCTCGACCTTTGCCCTGAGTGAACCAGATTTTCCGCTTACAAGCTGCTCGATTTCAGAAAGCTTGTCTTCAAGGCTGTTTGAAACGCTTTCCGTTCTGGTTGAGATTTCAGCGCTGAGTTTTTCAAGGCGGCTTTCAAGATCATCCTTCATGCCGGAAGAACGTCCGTTAACGATCCTTTCAAGTTCGCTCATGCGGCTTTCAAGATCTTCTGTAACAGATGCGGTGCGTCCGGTCAAACCTTCGGTCAATGTCGTAAGCGTGGTTTCGATCGTGTTCTTGATTGTGCTTGACCTTGTGTCAACGTCATTTTCAAGGTTGGTCATAAGGCCTTCAAGATTGTCGGTCAAAGCTGAAGAACGTCCTGTAAGCTCCTCCTCCAAATCTGCAAGGCGGCCTTCGATGTCGTTCTTCAATGTGGTGGAGCGGTCGTTCACGTTGTCCTCAAGCTCGCTCATGCGGTCTTCAAGGCTGTCGGCCAATGTGTTCGCACGTCCGGTAAGCTCGTCTTCCAAATCTGCAAGGCGGCTTTCGACATCGGACTTCAACGTGCTGGAACGTCCAGAAACAGTTTCTTCAAGCTCGCTGATCCTGTCTTCAAGGTCATCAGAAAGATTTGCGGTGCGTGAGGTAAGCTTTTCTTCAAGCTCCGACATTCTTCCTTCAATAGAATCTGAAAGCTTTGCAGAGCGGTCGGTGATATCCTCTTCAAGTGACATGACCTTGTTCTGCGTGTTTTCGATCAAAGAAGTTGAAGCGTCCGTGGCACGGTCAATCAAAGTCTGGAGCTTCGTTGAAATGGATTCGGTTATGTCGTTGGACCTTGTGGTTACGTTGCCTTCAAGCGTTTCCATTGCATTCTGCACTGACTGTATCAAATTCTCAGAGCGTGTTGAAAGCGTTGATTCCAAAGTTGAAAGGCGGTTCTCAACTGACACTGAAAGATTGTCCGCCTTTGAGTTTACGGAAGTTTCCAGTTCATCAAGCGTGACGTTGATTTTGTCTTCCATTGCACCGGCACGTTCGTCAACAGAATCTTCGACCGATGAGATCCTTGTGTCAATGGTGTCCTGGAGTGCGGCTGTCTTATCTTCAAGTGCATCACGCAGATCTGAAGTGCGCTGCTCGATGTCGCTCGTGTAATTCTGCGTAAGCTCGGTGTACTGCTCGATTGCCATGTTCGTCTTTGACTGCACGTCCTCAATGAGAGAGTTGAGCTTGTCGACGACCTGAGTCTGGAGTTCACCGGAAGAATCCTTGATCTGCCTTTCCAATGCGCCGGTACGTTCTTCAAGTGCGGCCTGAAGCTCTGCGGTCTTGGTTTCGATATTGCGCGTGTAGTTTCCGGTGGTTTCGGCATAGTGTGCGATGGCTTCATCAGAACGCTGCCTTACTTCCTCGATCATTTCCTCGATGCGCTGGTTGATTCCGGCTTCAAGTGAACCTTCCTTGTCCTTGATCTGGTCGGAAAGCTCAGCGACACGGGTCTGCAATGCCCTGTAAAGCTCGTCGGTGTGGTTCTGCACGTCCTGATCATAAGTTTCGGTCGTGACATGATATTTTTCGATTGCGTTCTCAGTTTCCTGCTGTACGTTGAAAGTCATTTCGTCAAGCTTCTGCTGGAGCAATGATTCAAGTGAATCCGTCTTCTTCTTGATGTCGGAGCTGATCGTCGTGGTGCGTGCGTTCAAGTCGTTTGACTTCTGGCGGATTTCGGATTCAAGTGCAAGGAACTTGTCGTTGTAAGTCGTTGCAATAGTAGTGGTCTTTTTCTTGAGGTCAGTGTCAAGGCTTTCCGTGCGTGAATTAAGCTCGTCAGAAAGTGCGGTGGTCTTTTCCTTGATTGCGGCTTCAAGCGACTTGGTGAGGTCGTTTATAAGGATTCCGAGTGCAGATGTCTTTTCGCGGACTTCCACGCTGAGAGAAGAATTCTTGTCGGTCAAAGTATCTGAAATTTCAGAAAGCTTTTTCTTTATGTTGGAATCTACGGTTTCGGTTCTTTCGTTGAATCCGGCCATCATCTTGGAGATTCTTTCCTTGCAGGATTCTTCTACCGTCTTTGTCCTTGTGTTCACATAATCCTCAAGGTCGCTTGTCTTCTGCGTGATTCCGTTTTCAAGAGCTTCCGTGCGTGATGCGACTGAATCTTCAAGACGCTGTGCAACTGAAGTGTAAGTTTCTTCTATACTATCCGTGCGGCTCTTCATCAAAGATTCAAGGTCTTCGATCTTTCCGCTGATGGTATTCTCGAATGTAGTGGTGCGTGACTCGATTTCATCTGAATATGTTTCTGTACGCTCGTTTACGGCACTTTCAAGCTCGTTGATCTTCGTGTCGATCGCTTCTGAAAGCTCGTCCGTCTTTATGCGTATCGTATCCTCGATTGCGGCTGTCTTGGCTTCAAGAGAAACATTGAGGTTCGTGGTGCGGTCGTTCAGCTCGTTTTCAAGGCTCTGGGTCTTTTCGACCATCATTGAGTTGAATCCGTCGGTAGAATCCTTAAGGCTGTCTTCAAGGCTCTGGATCTGAGATTCAAGGTCGTTCCTCATGCCCTCGGTCTTTTCGTCAAGATTGTCCTGGAAATCCTGTACGGCTCCTTCGAGGTTGTCGGTGAGTGCCTGGATCTTCGTGTTCACGTCATCTTCAAGGCTCTGCTTTTTCTCTTCGACAGATGACCTGAGCTGCTCGACCACTGCATCAACGTTGTCGATTACTTCCTGTGTCCTCATGTCAACCGAGCTGTTGAGCGAAGAAACTATGTTTGTGACCGAAGTTTCAAAAGAATTTGTCTTCTGGTCAACGAGATCGGAAAGTGAAGAAATCTTGTCGGAGAATTTCCTTTCGATTGCAGAAGTTTCGGCTTCAACAGAATCAGTAAGATTTCCGGTCTTTTCGTTAAGGCTCTCTTCTATTGCCGAAGTGCGAGTGTTGAGCGTGTCTTCAAGAGACGTGGTCTTTTCGTTCAAATATGAAGAAAGATTGTCAAGCCTGTTGTATGCGTCATCGGAAAGCAAAGTGATCCTTTCGCCGAGATTTTCGCCAAGGCTGTCGGTTCTTTCTTCAACCGTAAGTGAAAGCTCCGTCGTTTTCTGTTCAAGCGACTTTTCGATTGCGCCCACCCTTTCGTTAAGCTCGTTGTCAAGGGAAGCCGTTTTTTCTTCAAGGGATTTTTCGATTGCACCGAAGCGTCCTTTAAGTGAGTCATCAAGATAGCTGCCTTTTTCTTCAAGGGATTTTTCGATTGCACCAAAGCGTCCGTCAAGTGCCTCGTCAAGATATCCGCCCTTCTCTTCCAGCTTGCTTTCGATTGCTCCGAAGCGTTCGTTGAGGTCGGCATCAAGGGTGTCCGTTTTTTCTTCAAGCTGATTCTGAAGTTTTGTCGTGCGGTCATCGAGATCATCGCTCAAATCATCCGTGCGCTGTGAAAGGCTCTGCTCCAAATCTGATATGCGCTGGAGGATTACGTCAGAAAGGCTTCCTGACTTGTCGCTCAAAAGTGATTCCAAATCATTTGAACGCCTGTTGAGTTCATCGGAAATTGCGGTCGTCCTTTCATCAAGGTCCGTTGAAAGGGTGTAGGTCTTTTCTGCAAGAGCATCCTCGATGACCTTCGTCTTTTCTTCCACGGTTCCTGACAGATTTTCAAGACGCCCGTTCAAATCTGATTCCATGTCGTCTGCCCTGCCCCTGATGTCGGAAGCAAGTCCCTGCATTGCGGAAGTAAGTGATTCCACAAGCCCGGATGTCTTTGACTGCACGGATTCATTGAGATTTGAAAGAACGACGGTGACGTTTTCTTCAAGCGAAGAAGTCCTTGTGTCAACGTCTGTCGTGAGGCTTTCAATCCTTGAATGAACTTTGTCCTCAAGGTTTCCGGTGCGCTCGGTGACTGAATCAGAAAGTTCCGTAATAGTATTGGTGACCGTCTCCTCAAGATTTCCGACCCTCGTATCAACGTCCTGCTGGAGATTGTCAAGCGTCTCGTAGATTTTTGTCTGAAGCTCGTCGGTGCGTGCCGTAAGTCCGTCTTCAAGCTCGGTGACGCGGCTGTTGACTGAATCCTCAAGGTCGGTAGTCCTTTCATCGACTGAAGAAGAAAGGTTTTCGATGGTTTCGTTCACGCGGTTTTCAAGCGTACTGGTCTTTTCGTCAACTGATGATGAAAGATTTCCGATAGTTTCATTCACGCGCTCTTCAAGGGAACTGGTCTTTTCGTCAACTGCGGAAGAAAGGTTTCCGATGGTCTCGTTCACGCGGTCTTCAAGGGAGCTGGTCTTTTCGTCAACTGCGGAAGAAAGGTTTCCGATGGTTTCATTCACGCGGCTTTCAAGGGAGCTGGTCTTTTCATCGACGGATTCTTCAAGCTGCCTTGTGATTGAGCTTACGTTGTCTTCAAGGCTCTGGACCTTATCCTCAACCTCATCCTGGAGTTCCTGAATCTTGTCGCCAAGGGAAGTTGAAAGGCTGTCCGTGGTTTCATAGACAGTATCCTCAACTGCGCGGGTCCTTTCTTCAAGTGCGGCGGTTGCATTTTCCATGCGCTCAAGAACTGCTTCCTCAACCTTTGAAAGCCTCTTGTCAACTTCATTGTCAAGGGTTCCGGTCTTTGAATTGATTTCATCGTCGATTTTCTGGGTGCGCACTGCAAAATTCTGGAGCAATGTGTTCGTCTTGTCGTCAAAATCAGCGATGAGGTGGGAAGTGTTTTCCCTGTACGTGTCTTCAAGCAAAGCCGCCTGAGCCTTGAATGCGCTGCTCAAAGAAGCGTTCCTGTCGTTGTATTCGGCCTCGAAATCCTTTGTCTTCTGGGTGAATGACAAAATGAGGTTCCTGAGCTTTTCATTGAATGAATCTTCAAGCTCCCCTGCCTTGTCCTGGAACATGGAAGCTATGCTCGTTGAATTCTCGCTGAAAGTAAGTTCAAGGGCATTCGTCTTTTCGTTGCATGCGTTGTCAAGGGAATTTGTGCGGTCCACGACGAACTGCTCGAGCTTTTCAAGTTTTTCCATAAATTCACCGTGGATTTCTTCCATGCGTGAATTAAGGCTTTCGGAAATCTCGTTCACCTTGATCTCATACTCGCGGTCAAATGCCTTTTTCTGTCCGTCAAGGGATGCGTTGAAGTTTTCAGTCTGCTCGTTGATTGATTCCTGTGCAGATTCGATGCGTCCGTCAATAAGTGCCTGGAGCTGCTTTGTCTGGGTGTCGATTTCAAGCAGGAGATTCTCGTTGCGCGTGTTGACGGTATCCTTAAGCTGGGCAAAAGCTTCGTCTTCAAGCGTCTGTGCGCGCTCAGATGCACTTTCATATGTCGTCTTTATGTCCGATGCAATCTTTTCCATTATAACGCGGTTTTCTTCAAGAGCCTGTGAAGTTGAATCTGCAATGGACCTTGCGCGGCTTTCATACTCATCAAGGAGATTTTCGCCGAGATGCTTGAGGCTTCCTTCATTTGATTCTGAGAATTTATCTACAAGGGCAGGAATCTGCTTGTCTATTGAGATTATTTTCTTTTTCTGCTCGTCAAGGCGGTCGTTGAATTTGTCGATTATGTCGGCTTCGTCCTTTATCCTCTGGAGGTTCTGCTCAACGGCAGACGTCATTTCCATGAGGTTCTGGATGGCTGAATCATAAGAATCTATGCGCCCGGAGATTTCGTCCACGCGGTTGACCTGGCCTGCAAGTTCTTCCGCAACGTTCTCGAAATCCGCTTTCTGCTGATCAAGCTTTTTTACGGCCGCAACAGCCTGAGCGTCATGACTTTCAAGCTCGCTCGCCAAAAGATGGAGCTGATCCGACTGGGACTTGAAGTATTCCTCGAACTCCTTCTGCCTGCGGTCGGCGTATTTTTTCACCGATTCCTTGGCATTCTGACTTTTGTCAATCGCTCTTATTACAATACAGACAATTGCCGACAAGACTACTGAAATTACAATACCTATAACGTTCACTTTTTTTCACCCAAAAAAAAATTCTTTTACGTTTTGAGGAGACTTGGCAAGAAAATCTTTAAAAAAGAGCCGCTTGGACAAGACCCCGGCTCATTGTAGCACAATATCAGATAATTGGCGATAGTTTTTGAATGAAATATCTGCTTCTTTTTCTTTTATATTGAAAATCTTTTTGAATCCCTTCAATAAATAGGCGCTTTTCATGCCCGCTTTCTTAGCACCGAGCACGTCATACTTCACGGAATTGCCGACATAGAGGATTTGGGAAGGCTCAACCCCGAGCTTCATCGACAATATTCCGAACGGATACTTGGAAGGCTTGAGCGCACCGGATTCTTCAGAACCTATACAAACGTCGCAGAGTCCGCGGATCCCCCAGATATCGCCCTTTTGTGACGGGGGAAAATCAGACAGGATACCTATTTTGAGGCCGGCATCCTTGAAAGACTGTATGCACTCCTTTACATATGGATAGGGTTTTATTCTCTTGAAATACGGTTTCATCCCGTCATAGCACACTGACTGAATCTGCTTTTTAGCCTCTTCCGCGCTTATTCCCATCATTCCGGCAAGATTTCTCGCCTGATATTCGTAAAAATCAGCCAAAGGAGCCGTCCTGTGAAGGATTTTTCGCACTTTGTTGAATTTCTTATAAAATGAAAGATTTCGGAAAAAATACGGAATTATACATATATATAGGTTCAGATCGGGATAGATGGTCCCGTCAATATCGAATGCGACAGCTTTTATACCTTCCAACATAATCATCATTATACAGGCTGCACGGATTTTTGTCCAATGGGAACGGACATGAAATTCCCGGCGCATTCTGCGTATCAAACAAAATAGCTGTATTTTTTAAGCCACTCGGCATAATCTTCATCGGTAACGCAATCTTCGTAATCAAAAATCGCATTCTCGACATCTTCTGTAAGACCTGTCTGCTGCATGTGTTCGTACATGACCTGAAGCCTTTTGTACAGTTCTTCAACGTCCGCGTCCATAAAACTCCTCCTTGTCAAAGCTCAGAAAACCGCCGTTTACGGTCTAACACGCAAGAACCATACTCTATTCTAAGCCCAAATCGCGGATTCGTCCAGAAATAATTATATATTATGCAGAGACTCAGCATGAAAAACAAAGTGTCTATGTGGAACGGATTCTGGT
>JAFOTA010000127.1 GCA_017421145.1 Treponema sp. | reverse complement strand
GTTGATTCATTCTTGCCCTTCCATCCAGTCCAATCAAATCCTGCATGGTAAGCACACAGGTGTTTGAAACCGTTGCCATCGCAGTCAACATCATGTTCACCGCTAAGTTATTTTCATCCGCGCGAAGATATGCTTTTGCAAATTCCAAATCATCTTTTGAAATCGCGCTCATCCATCCGCGGATAGTATCATTGTCATGGGTTCCCGTATAAACTACAGAATTTTTTTTGTAGCAATGCGGAAGATATCCACTATTTGTTTCCCTGGAATCAAATGCAAACTGCAAAACTTTCATGCCAGGAAATCCAACTTCATCAAGCATTTTATAAACAGAGTCAGTAAGGAATCCCAGGTCCTCCGCAATGATTGGAAGTTCTCCAAAAGTTTTTTTGATTTCAGAAAAAAGGTCCGCTCCAGGTCCCTGCCGCCAAAATCCATTTTTCGCATCAGAAGAACCAAACGGAATACAATAGTAGGAATCAAATCCGCGGAAATGGTCGATGCGAAGTACATCATAATTTTTCAGACTCATATCCAGACGCTTTTTCCACCAAGAATATCCATTATTTTTCATGTAGTCCCAATTGTAAACTGGGTTACCCCAAAGTTGACCATCAGCAGAAAATCCATCAGGAGGACAGCCGGCAACCTCAATAGGTTTTGAATCAGCATCCAGATAAAACTGTTTTGGATTTGACCAAACATCCGCACTGTCAGCCGCAACATAAATTGGAATGTCACCTATGATTTTTATTCCACGTTCGTTCGCATATTTTTTTAATGCGTACCATTGTTTGTAAAAAAGGAACTGCAGCATTTTGTAATATGAAACACGATTCAAACATTTTTCATACCAAAACTTTACAGCATCCCCTTCTCTTTTTCTGATATCATCTTCCCAGCAATCGAATGAACATCCTCCGTGCGCATCCTTGATTGCCATAAAAAGCGAGTAATCTTCAAGCCAAGCAGAATTATAATTGCAGAAGTCGTAATATTCTGATGGAATATTTTTTTCAAAATTTTTTTGGACTTTCGCGAACAAGGCATGTCGTTCTTTGTAAAGCACTCCATAATCAACAGAAGTAGAATCGTTTCCCCAGTTAACATTTTCCCAATCTTCTTTTGAAATCAGGCCATCATGTTCCAGAAATTCTAAATCAATAAAATATGGATTACCTGCAAAGGTCGAAAAACTTTGATATGGTGAATCACCAAAACTTGTCGGCCCGATTGGTAAAATCTGCCAATAAGTCTGTGAACTATTTTTCAAAAAATCAACAAAAGCATAGGCACTGGAACCAAGTGTCCCAATCCCTGTTTTTCCCGGCAAAGATGATATGTGCATTAAAACACCGTTAGCACGTTTATCAAGCAAACTCATATGTTCAACCTTATTTTCGGGCATAACTAAAAAATCATGTTTTCTTAGAAATGTCCTTTACACTTTCTCCGTCAACAAATTCAAATGGAATCATTTTGTGCGACGGTGCTGTTTTATTTTCAATGTTGTCCAACAAAAGCGAAAGTCCTTCGTCGGCCAACTGTTCTTCCATCTGACGAATTGTTGCAAGACGCGGACAGATAAAATCAACCAAAGAAATTCCATCAAATCCTATGATGGAAATATCTTCCGGAATTTTTTTCCCCATGTCAGTAAGTTTCCTGATTGCACCAATCGCCATTGCATCAGACATCGTAAAGATTGCAGTAATCGATGGATCTTTTTTTAAAAGTTCTTCGGCGGCATTGAATCCACCTTCGAAAGAATATTTCGAAACCGCATAAGATTTTTCAAAATCAAAATCCAATTTTGCAGATTTCATTGCTTTTATAAAACCTTCGTAACGGATACAGGAGAGTTCCGAATCCATTGCGCCACCAATTACACCAATCTTTTTGTGTCCATTTTTTATCAAATATTTTGCGGAACTGTATGCCGCTTTCATATTGTCTGAACTTACACTTGAAAGATATTTGCTTTTAAGTGAATCAGCATTATTGGAAATCAAAACGCTTGGAACGTGTACCTTTTCAAAATCTCCACTCAGCTTGTCCGGACTACCTCCAAGAAAAATGATTCCCAAAGGTTTTAGTGAAAAATAAATCCTTGTCGCATTTAAGCCTTCGTTATCATTTTCATCAAGGATGATAACATTCGCTGAATAAATCGAAGACTCAAGTTTTCTTTGGATGCGTTCCAAAAGACCATTCAAAAGAGTGCTGGAAGTCCCCTTTACAATTATGGCAAGATTTTTTCTCTCCTGCGTTTTTAGCTGCTTTGCATTTGCGTTTTGAACAAATCCATGTTTTTCAACAACTGCCATAACTTCTTCTCTAGTCTTGTCACTAACATCAGGATGATTGTTTAAAACTCTTGAAACAGTTCCAACCGCACATCCACACTCTTTCGCAATGTCTTTAATAGTCATACTACCCCTTTACTGCTCCTGCAATTACACCCCTTATAATATACTTTTGTGAACATACATAAAAGATAATTATAGGAATAATTGAAACAACAAGCATCGCCATAAATCCACCGTAATCGGTAGAACCGTAAGCTCCCTGCATTGCCAGCTGAATTGCAACAGGAACTGTCTTGTGATCGGAACCCAAAATCAGGTAAGGCAAAAGATAGTCATTCCAAACCCACATGGCATTCAGGATTGCAACTGTTATGGCAGTCGGCTTGAGCATTGGGAACACGACGATAAAAAATGTTTGCAGCGGATTGCATCCATCGATTGTCGCAGCTTCCTCAATTTCCAGCGGAACACTTTTTACAAAACCGGTAAACATGAAAACTGAAAGTCCAGCTCCAAATCCAAGATATACAAGAACAATTCCTACTACATTATCGAAAGCAAGACTTGTTACCATAAATGTCATCGTGTACATCACCATCTGGAACGGAACAATCATGCTGAAGACAAAAACGTAGTACAGTGCTTTTGTAAGTTTTGTTTTAACACGGACGATAAACCAAGCCGTCATGGAAGTTCCCACAATAATCAAAGCAACGGAGGCAATGCTCACCCAAACGGATCTCAAAAATGCCATAAAAAATCCGGACGTTGTAAGACCGTTGATATAATTTTCCAGACCAACAAACATATTTCCACTTGGTAAAGCAAATGGAACTGTTGAAACATACAACCTTGATTTGAAGGAATTCATCAGGACCAAAATAATCGGGAAGATAAATATTGCCGTCAAAACAACCAGAACTGCGTAGATAAACTGTGAACCTATTTTATTATTTTTATTTGTCATGATTCAATCTCCTTTCTGTTAGTAAGTTTCAACTGCAGGAAAGCAATCACCGCAACGATGATAAAGAAAATGGTTGCCTTAGCCTGAGCCACACCATGCCAGTTTGCATTTCTATTATAGAAAGTCTGATAAATATTCAGAGCAAGCATTTCAGTACTCTTTTCTGGAGCACCAGCTGTCAACGCAAGATTCTGGTCGAACATTTTGAATGAGTTTGACAAAGTTAGGAACATGCAGATTGTGATTGAAGGCATGACCATTGGTATCTTGATTTTGAAAAGAATTGTAAGTGAAGACGCTCCATCAATCTGTGCGGCCTCCAACACATCGTCAGGAATATTTTGTAAACCCGCGATATAGATTACCATCATGTAGCCAATCAGCTGCCAGTTTGTCAAAACCACAAGTCCCCAAAATCCGTACTCCGTTTTGAACGAAATATCTTCACCAAAATATTTCAGAAGGAGTCCGTTAATCAAAAGATTCCAAATATATCCCAAAACGATTCCGCCAATCAGATTCGGCATAAAGAAAATCGATCTGAAAAAATTAGTTCCTTTGAGTCCCTTCGTAAGAAGCAGCGCAAGAACAAATGCAAAAATATTTACAGTAACAATCGAAACCAAAGTGAACAGAGATGTAAATCCTAAAGCGTGTAAAAATTCTTTGTCGGTTGTAAATGCCTTTATATAATTTTGAAAACCTACAAACCCTTTGATATCAGTTACAGTCGTAAAGTTTGTAAACGATAATACAATGCCTATAATAAAAGGTATCAGAAAAAATAGGACAAAGCAGACTAATGTAGGCAAGACAAAAATTGGAAAATATTTTTTGAGTGGATTATTTTCCTTTTTCATAGTTTCCTCCATAAGGGTTTGTAGCACCCTTGAAAAAAGGAGGGTTCAACAGGAAAAACCCTCCCCAAAAGATTTGTTGTAAATCGCTTTTAGGATTTATTACATTTCACTTTCGCTGGCCCAATCTTCAACAACACTGGTCTTAACTTCTGACCAATCTTTTGAACCCTGAGCGTAGCGGAGCAAAGATGCACCAAAGTTGTCCTTGAATGTCTGTGAAGGGAACAATGTGAAGTTCCAAGCAACAGATGTGATTCCAGGTTTTGACATCCAGTTGTTGATTTCTACAGCAAGTGGATCTGTCGGTCTTTCGTTGTCTGAGAATGTATCAAACGGAGCGATGAATCCCAACTTGTTTGTTACATAATCTTTTCCAGTTGCTGATGAATACAGCCAGTAGATAAAATCAGCGGTTGCTTTCTGATCAGCTTCGGAGGACGCGGTGGACGTGCTTATGAAGCTGACCTGCCGGTATGAGATCCTTTTTCTGGACGCCCGGGACGAGGTGCTCATGGAGCGCTATAACGAGACCCGTCGGCGGCATCCCCTGGGCGAGGGGGGCGATGTGGCCTCCGGCGTGCGCCTGGAGCGGGTATTTTTGGGAAACATGCTGGCCCATGCGGACTATGTGCTGGACACCTCCGACGTGGCGGTCAGGAACGTGCCCAAAATGATGCGGAAGATCCTGCCGGAGATCGGCAGCCCCCATATGAGCCTGGTCATCTGCAGCTTCGGATACAAGCGCGGCGTGCCCGTGGATGCGGACATCGTGCTGGATATGCGCTTTGCGGAGAATCCCTACTACGTGCCGGAGCTTCGCAAGCTCTCCGGCCTCGATCAGCCGGTCAAGAGCTTCCTGGAGGACAAGCCCCTCATGGACGACGTGCTGAACTGGGCGGTGAAGCTGGTGAAGGACACCATGCCCTACTTTGAGCTTCAGGGCAAAAATCTACTGCGGCTTTGCTTTGGCTGCACCGGCGGCCGGCATCGGTCCGTTTACGCGGCGGAAACCGTGGCGCAGCGCCTGCGGGAGGACGGCATCCCCGTCCGGGTCTATCACCGGGATCTCACCGCGGAGGCGGCGGACATCGAAAGCAGGATGATGCATTAAATGAGCTTTGCATCGGATATTAAGGAGGAAGTGGTTCGCATCCGGACGCGGGACGGGGCGGTGAAGCTCTCGGAGCTCTCCGGCCTTACCTTCGCCTGCGGCAATCTCAAGCTGGGTCGGCGAAAGGCTGTGAGCTACCGCACGGAGAATCGGGAGGTGGGCCGCCATATCGCCGCCTTGGGCACATCCCTGTACGGCCTCGATGTGGAGATGGAGGAACGGGTGCGGGAGCATCGCAAGGCCCCCCTGTACGTGGTGAACATGAGCGGCGCGAAAGCCGCCCAGATGCTTTCCGATACGGGCGTCATGGTCACGGACGACGATGGCATCCATCTGCTGTCCCGGCTGCCGGGAGCCCTGATCCGGGAGGACGAGGCCCGGCGGGCCTTTGTGCGGGGGTGCTTTCTGGGCGCGGGCAGTTGTTCCGATCCCCAGGGGGCTTACAGCGTGGAACTCCTCTGCCGCGCGGAGAGCTTCGCCGTGGGGCTGGTGGATCTGCTGAACGAATACGGCCTGTCGGCAAACTATTCCCTGCGGCGGAACCGGTATGTGGTCTATCTCAAGGAGGGGGACAGCGTCACGGGCTTTCTGGCCCTCATCGGCTCCAACACCGCCGCCTTGGACCTGGAGAACGTGCGGGCGGAGAAGGAGACCCGCAACTACGTGAACCGCACCACCAACTGCGAGTACGCGAACCTGGATAAACTGGTGGCGGCCTCTGTAAAGCAGCAGCAAGCGGTGAACACCATTCTGCGCCACGGCCATTTTCAGCGGCTTCCCAAGGCGTTGAAGGAGGCGGCGGAGCTTCGGCTCAACTATCCGGACGCCAGCTTGCAGGAGCTGGCCGATATGGCGGACATCAAGAAATCGGGCATGAATCATCGGCTCACCCGGCTGGTGGAGTACGCCCAGGATTTGGAGAACGGCTTACTATGAACGAAGCGTACAGCGCCTTTGCCGCGGGCTACGACCGCATGATGGGCGACGTGAAGTATGACGGCTGGGCCCGGTATATCGACGGCTTTCTGAAGGAAGCAGGGGCCAGATCCGTCCTGGAATGCGCCTGCGGCACGGGGAACCTCACGGTGCGCCTGGCGAAGATGGGGTATGCCATGACCGGCTCGGACCTGTCCGAAGATATGCTCATGGCGGCCCGGCAGAAGGCCCTCAACGCAGGGCTCCGGTTCCTGCCCTTCGTCTGCCAGGACATGCGGCGCATCGTCCTCCACAAGCCCGTGGACGCCATCGTCTGCGCCTGCGACGGCGTGAATTAT
>JAFOTA010000126.1 GCA_017421145.1 Treponema sp. | reverse complement strand
GCTTCTACCGTTCTGTCTGCCACCAGTGGAATGGTCCTGAGCGTGACTCCGTTTGATTTGTATGAAATCGTTCCGTATTGTGTGCCGCATTCAACTCTTCCGAAAAGATAGTCCGGGATTGAAACTTCCGTTGTTACGGTCTGAACTTTTTCTGTGTCAGGATCTGCGAGTATTGGGACGGCAAAAGTTTCGTCCAGTGCCGGCACAAGCTTTACGGCATTTTCTTTTCCACCGAATATGCCCCTTGTGTATTCATGGGAGTTTTCGCCTTTGGGTGCATGGTAGTCAGCGAAATTTTCGAATGCAAAATCAAAGAGCCTCTTGTTGTCTTCGACTCTGTATTTGTTTCCTTCTATCATGTTCATCCCTGGACCGCCCATGGTTACGGAAAGAAAACGTGTTCCGTTCTGTTCGGCAGTCACGCTGATGTTGTATCCGCTTTCATCGATGTAACCTGTTTTAAGACCGTCACATCCAGGAATCTCATCAAGAAGCTTGTTGGTGTTTTGCTGGGTGTATGGAACGGCTTCTTTTCCTTCCGGCATGTTTTTCTGCTCAGGATACCTGATTTTCGGCTGTGAATGGAATTCTTCAAGAGCATAAGGAAATCTTTTTATGTACTGACGGGCAAAGGTTGCGAATTCCCTTGCCGTGGTCATGTTTTCTTCGCTGTATCCGCTTGATTCCACAAAATTAGTTTTCGTAAGCCCCATGGATTCTGCCGCTTCGTTCATCCTGGCGACAAAACTGTCCATTGAGCCGCTTATGTAGTTTGCGACTGCGATAGATGCGTCGTTTCCGCTGCAGATTGCAAGCCCCAGAAGAAGTTCTCTGAGCGTGACTTTTTGCCCCTTGGCAAGGTGCATGCGGCTTGCGTCCCACGGGATGTTTTCTTCCCAGCTTTCAGACGGAAGAGGAACGGTGTCGTCCAGTGAAACAAGACCGTTTTCGACCGCATCGAGGACGACATACATCTCTACGATTTTAGTCATGGATGCCGGGGGAATCTCCAGATCAGCGTCTTTTTCATAGAGGATTTCACCTGTTGCAACGTCGATTATTATTGCGCTTTCAGCATTCATTGAAAGATCGTCCGGCTCTATTTCAAACGGACTTTTGTAAAGCTCTATGGAAGTCCTCTCCGGGAATTTCTGATCCAAAACCTGTTCAAGATATTTTTCCTGTGCTTCGGTTCTTGATCCGAGCGGTTTTACGTTGAGCGTGTTTTTTACGGTTACGGTTACTGAAATCACGTATGCCAGAATCAGAATCAAAAAAATCAGAAGAAATTTGTTCGGGCCTTTTTTTGCTTTTCTTCCGCTTCTTTGTGCGGTGCTTTTCTTTTTATCCATGTTTCCTCCGCTAGATTTTTGATGCCCTGTTTCTTAAAAGCAGATCCGCGACCGTTATTGCCGCCATCGCTTCGACAACCGGAACTATCCTCGGACAAAGACAAACGTCATGCCGTCCTTCGATAACCAGATCACATTCGTTCATTGAGGTGTCCACTGTCTTCTGTTTTATGAAAATGCTCGGCACCGGTTTTACGGCAAGAGAAAATTTTATTTCGTCCCCACGGCTGATCCCTCCAAGGATTCCTCCCGCGTTGTTCGTTTCAAAAACTGGTCCCGCACGCATCTGGTCGTTATTTTCTTTTCCCGTTGAATCAGCTGCATCGAATCCGCTTCCGAACTCAATTCCTTTTATGGCCCCGATTGAAAGCATGGCCTGTGCAAGCAGGGCATCCATTTTGTCGAAAACAGGCTCTCCCAATCCTGCCGGAACTCCTTTTATGATGCAGTCTACTATTCCTCCGGCTGAATTTCCTTCGCGCCTAAGCCCTTCGATTTTTTCCTGCATGAGTGCCGCTGCTTTTTTGTCCGGGGTGCGCATGGCGTTGTTTTCGATTTCAGAAAAATCAACGGACTCTATTTCAATTCCCGCAGCCTTTTTTGTGTATGCCCTTATGCTGATTCCGAATCTTTTCAAAATCAGCTGTGCGATTGCTCCTGCCGCGACCCTTGCTGAAGTTTCACGTCCGCTTGAACGACCGCCGCCCCTGTAGTCCCTTGTCCCGTATTTCATCTGGTAGGTGTAGTCAGCATGCCCGGGTCTGAAAAGATTCATTATATTGCTGTAATCCTTTGACTTCTGGCTCGTGTTTTTTATCATTATGGCAATCGGAGTGCCCGTTGATTTTCCTTCGAAGATTCCGCTCAGGATTTCCGCTTTGTCCGCTTCGCTCCTTGACGTGACTGCCGCATTGAAAATCTCTTTGCCGGATGAATCTTTTTGCTTTGCGCCCGGTTTTCTCCTGTCCATCTGCTTTTGTATGAAATCCGCATCGATTTCTATTCCTGCGGGACATCCGTCAACAATGCAGCCCAGTGCCTCGCCATGGCTTTCTCCGAATGTCGTCACCCTGAATAAAGTGCCGAAAGTGTTTCCTGACATAATATCTCCTGATTCAATTTTACCTGACTTTGTTCACTAACTCAATACGGCTGTGGACATCCATTTTTTTGAAAATCTTTTTGTTGTGCGTCGTCACGGTCCCTATCGAGATGTTCAGTTTTTCTGCAATCTCCTTGTCCGTAAGTCCGTCTGCAATCAGCATGGCAATCTGTTTTTCACGTGCAGAAAGCTCGCTCTGCGCAAACACCATGGACTGTGAGCTTGTGAGCGGAAGGGAATCTTCCTTTGCCTTTTGTTTTTCCGGAATCTGCTGCGGTGAAATGAAAGTCTGGTCTCCCATAAGCAGCTTGTTGACCTGGTTCACGACAGACCTGCGTATCTTGTGCGTCATGGAATATATGGAATAGATTGCGCGGAGGATTCTTTTCATCGTGAACGGTGCGGTTATGCAGTCCGTGACTCCGAGAGCCATGAGGTTGTCGATTTTGTCGGAGTATGACGGCGGAAGGATGAACACGAAAGGTATGTCCTTCAGATAATCTTCGCTGTTGCATTTCCTGAAGAATTCCATGCCGCTTACACCCGGAAGTATGTAGTCGCTTATTATGATGTCGGGAAGCTTGTTTCCGAGCGCATGTGCCGTCTGGAGCATCTTGAACGCCTGGTCTCCTGAATCTGCCGTGTAGAGGTGGCAGTGTTCGTTCAAAAAATCTTCGGTGAGTTTTCTTGAAATGTCGTCCGCTATTGCAAAAAGTATCGTCGGGGCTTTTCCCTCTATCGAAAGAAGAGAGTCGAGCGGTTTCGGAACGATTCCTGCATCTTTTTTGTACTCGCTTATAAGGCTCATCCCCTTGTCGGAAACGGCTCCTGTCACAACGTTCAGGGTGAATGAAAAGCTGAATCCTGTTCCCAAATCTTCCGTTATGAATTCGCTTCCGTAGCATGTGAGGATTTTTTTCATCAGATTGAATCCCAGGTAATCGGAGCGGCCGGAGTTTTCGATGAAGTCCTTGGTCTGGAGATGAAGCTCGGGATTGGTCATGGTCTTTATCTGAAGCTCAAGGTTTTCTGAGTCCAGTCTTAAAATCACCGTAAGCTTGGAGCTTTCAAGGCAGAATTTTGTCGTGTTTATCATCATGCTGTTAATAAGGAAAGTAAGCACGTTCTTGTTGATGAGCACGCTTTTGTTTTCAGTTCCCTCGGTTTTTGTTTTTATGATTATGTTTCTTTTTTGTGCCACCGGTCCGAAAAGGTTTATGCACTCCATGAAGGTTTCTTCAATGTTTACCGCCTGACTTTCCGCCGGAACCCCTGCTTCAAGAATCGATTCCATGGTCAGGAGATTTATGCCCTGATCAAGCGACGTGAGGATGAAAGTCGTTGTTTTTTCGTCGGTTTCCTTGTATTTGTTTTCGCTTCTCTGCATCAAAATCATATTGCGTATGGCCGCCTGGGACGTTATGAGGATTTTGTCCACTGTCCTGCGTAAAAAAAGCCTGTCGTCAATCTGCCTGCATTCCGAATCTTTCTGATTTATCCGTTTTTCAAGATCCGCAATTTTATCCCTATAGCGTCTTGCCGTTATGGTAAGCGCCGGGATTGTCACAAGGAAGAAGATTATGTTTTCCGGCATGAAAAATTCAAAGTCGGCGACGTTCAGCGTGTTTCCCGAAATCACCCCGATAAAGTTGATCGTTTTAAGCACTATGTATGCAGCAAGCGCAAGAACCCATGCGTCTAGCACCGTGTATGAAGATTTCCGCCCGGATTTAAGGTTCCTTATCCACACGATGATTTGGCTCGTACAGCAGATTATGGTTCCAATGTTGATCACTATGAAAACCAGTTTTGGACTTTGACTTGCGAATACCGTTATGAACATCAGTCCGATTACTGCAAGGTTTGAAAAAAGAAGCCCAGGGATTTTTTGGGGACGCACGCAGTCGTTGATTATGTATGCGAAAATCACCGTGCTTACGAAAGCGTTCGCGATGTTCACGAAATATTCCGGTATGATGAGTCCAGGACCGTTTTTGATCAGTGCGAAAGCTGTCGTGGGATCCAATCCCCTTAGGAGAGCCGAAATCAGATAAAGTCCGCCGGTCATTGCCCCTATGATTATGTACAGCTTGTCTTTTATGAAGATTCCAAGAAATAAGATTAAAATGAAAAGCCCGGTCGAAAGCGCGATGAAAAATGAGTTGAAGATTATTACGAACTTTTCCTTTTGGTCGAAGACGCTTGACGGAAGTATTTTGAGCGAAACCGGATTTCCGTTGTATGACACCATCCTGATTCTGACCGTGTGAATTTCTTCATCCGGGAATTCGCTTTCGTCGATCAGCACGCTCGGAATCCACGTGGCATAGGTGATTTGGCTTTTGTCCAGGTTGTAGCCTGTTCTTCCCATTAAAATCCATTTTCCTTCGTCCGGGCTGTATCTGAAAACGTCCGCATAGTTGAAGCGCTTAAGTCCGAAACCAAGGTTGTAGTACTGACCGTTTGCCGCCTGTGTGTCAGGAAAGTCCACGTTTATCCAGAGGACTCCTTTGTAGAACCCGGGGTTGAAATCTTGTTTTGTGCTCGTAAAATCTTCTGTTTTTAGGTCAGCGCAGTCGATTTCGGCTTCAGGGTCGTTGAAATACTTGACTTTGACAGGAATTTCCTTGTCTTTTGGTGGAGGAAGCTCCTGAAATCCTTGTGCGGTCGTAAAATCTGTTATGTAGATGCCTTCTGCATGCATAAGACAGGCTGATGCTGATGCCAGAAATATGAATGAAAGGGCTTTCAGCAGTTTTTTGAAGCTTGGTTTGCCGTTCGTAAAAGACTTTTTAGAATCCATACTGGAAGTATAACCTAAGTTCAGCGAAATTTCAAAAGAAATATACCATGTTTTTAGTATGAATATACCATGAATTAGGTATGGTATGAGAATTGCGTGACCGGGAATGCTCGACTATATTTTGACCTAGGATTGGAGAAGATAAATATATATCGGATGTCCTTGAAACGGCATTGTTTTCAGGATTCCTCTAATTTGAGCTGATTGCAAAAATGTTGTTTTGCTGATGCTTTATGTGTCCGCATGAATGGAACTGATCCTGCCATTCTTCGCCGGCCGCCTTACAAAAACGTCTGGGCTTGGGATGAAATGTCCCGTTGGTTTGGACGTTTTTTTTATGCCCGCTATGGTTCATGCTCGTGATTCATTCTGATTCATGCAATTGATTGATTATTTTCTATAAATATGCAATACTCTCTACAAATTTATTTTTAGGAGACCCTATATGAGAAAACTTCAAGGCTCTTTGACGGCTATGATTACGCCGATGCTGGCAGACGGATCCGTTGACTATGAAGGGTTCAGAAAGAATGTCATTTTCCAGCTGGAGCAGGGAATTGACGGGCTTCTGCCTCTGGGAACAAGCGGAGAGACACCGACTTTGACAGAGGACGAGGAAGAAAAACTCCTTGACATC
>JAFOTA010000016.1 GCA_017421145.1 Treponema sp. | reverse complement strand
TATTATAAATTCCTTTGTTCTCATAAACTACCTCTATTATTAAACAATTATAACATAAAAAAAGCACTTATGTGCTTTTAACTATTATGGTTTACATATTCTTGAACAATTGGTAATACTTTATTAAATTCTGTTTCTAATTCAGCATCTTCATACCAGCCATCGAATATAAAGCCATCCTTGGTTGGTGCTTTGGGTTTTACAGCAGTTTTTCCGTCAATAATAATTTGAGGATCAACAGAAGAGCCTTCATTTGTATCAAATGTCACTGTACGGGCTGTTTTAAGCGTAAGAGAAAGCTCATTCTCGCCTTCTTTTATAACAATTTCATTCGATTCGCCTGCATACAAAACATGGTTTAAAGAATTTACGTTTGAACTATCTTTTTTATAAACTTTTGCAAATGCATGGATTTTTACACCGACAGGAATGGAATCAAAACAAACGGATGTCCTGTCTTCAAGCAAAACCGTCCGGACGGCTTTGTAATCTCCAAGAATGGAAACATCCATAAAAAAAGTTTCATCACCAGCAGAACGAACCCCGTTGATTTTTTCCTTAATTGCCGAACCGTCAATCTGGAAAGCCACGGATCCAGTTTGATCTGCACCGGAGATTGAACATGAAGACAGCATGGATGTCATGCATAAAGCCGTCGCTATAATAAAAAAAACACTTTTTCTTGTCATACAATTTTTCCTTTTTAAAATGCTCCGTCAAAAAAAATTACGGCGGTTAAAAGAACCCGGTTTTACCAAAATGAAGATGCACTACACCTTGAACTGGTCAATCTGCGAGCTTATCTGATCGATCGAGAACTGTACCTGCGGGGCAATCTCATTCAGCTCACTGCCGGAAACTTTAATCCTGTCCGCACCGGATATGAGACGCTGCATATTTTCCTTCATGGACTCGGTCAGATTCTGCAAGTTTGAAATTTCCTCAAGGATCGACTTGTTTCCTACGGACATCTCATGGCTTGCCGAACGGACTTCGCTTGTAGCATCGTTCATGACATGAAGCGCGTCACCGATCTGCTTGGATCCTGCGGTCTGTTCTTCCATCGCCTGCCTGATCTGCCGTACAATGCTGTTCGTTTTGTCGATCAAGGCAACTACCTGGGCAAAAGCTTCGGATGCTTCGCCTGACGCAACGACAACCTCGGTAACCGACGTTTCAATCTGCTTGAGCTGCTCGCTGATTTTGTTTGACTCGAGCTGTGAATTTTCGGACAGCTTTTTGATTTCGTCAGCAACCACGCTGAATCCCTTTCCAGCTTCACCTGCATGTGCGGCTTCAATTGCGGCGTTCATTGCAAGAAGGTTGGTCTGGGATGCAATCTGTGATATGACAAGGTTGGCATCCTGAAGTGCGACCGACTGGTTTTCGATTTCCTTGATCTTGTTGCTTACGACGTTCTGCTTGAAAACACCGCCCTTTGTACGGTTCAAAAGCTCATCGAACGAAGAGACCATAAGAGAGACCGAACTGTTGACCGAAGAAATGTTTCCTATCATCTCCTCGACCGCACCGGAAGCCTGGGAAACACCCGTTGCCTGGGTTTCGATCATCTGCTCAAGGGAATCTATATTTGACGAAATCTGAGTGACCGCCGTAGCCGTAAGATTGACGCTGTTTCCCTGGGTAGAAATCTGTCCCTTCATCTCCTCGATATTTGAATAGACTTCGGAAATTGAATCTGCCGTTTCAACGGCATTCGCGCTCATGTCAGTTCCGACCTGTGCAAGCATGTCCTTGGAACCTTTTATGTCCTTGATGATTCCGTGAAGCTTGTCGCTGAATTTGTTGAATCCGTTCACCACTTCACCGATTTCATCTTTCGTTGTGTTCGGGATACGCTTGGTGAGGTCCGCGTTTCCGTTTGCAATGTCTTCGATCGCGGTTTTCACGGTCTTGAGCGGCTTTATTGATTTTGAAATAACAAAGCCTACGATAAGAACGGAAAGAGCCGTAAGCACGCTGACATAGATTATTATGATGTTCCGCATGCCGTTTACGTCGTTCTGAAAATCGCTGTACGGAACTTCGTTCATGACAACCCAATCGGTACCGGCAATCCTCTCGAACGCCATGATGTACTTGCCGTCGCTTTTTCTATATTTGAGAGTACCGTGTTCTTCAGTCTTTATGCTTTCGATTGCCGCAATATATTTTTTGTCGCCGGTTTTCGTGGCTTCAGTGAAAATATTTTCGGTTCCGAAATCTTCCGTTTTCGCCCCTTCCGCCATGAACTTTTCAGAAGCGATTATGATTCCTTTTGAATGGATTTCAGAATATGCCTCGTTTTCTCCTCCGACACCGTTTGAAAGAGTCACGATAAATGAAGGCCTGTCGTTTCCAGCCTTGTGGCTTACGGCAAGCTCACTGAGCCTGAGTGCGTCAACTACACAGAAAATAACGTTGTTGACCTTGTTGGTGTAATCAAAAACCGGAACGGAATAAAAAACTGAAGGCTCGTCAGTCACTTTGTTGATGAACGGATCCGTCATGAATTTCTTTCCGGAGCTGTAAGGATTCTTAAAATACTGGCGCTCGCTGAACGTGACCTTTTTCTCTCCGTCGCGTATCCATGCAAAACCGTGGCTGTCCAAAATGCATACGTCGATGTAATCGCTGTCCGAACCCATGGAACCGTAAACAATGTGCGTTTTTTCAAGAAGATCAATATCAGAATCCCTTATTTCAGGAAGCGTTGCAAAAGTCTCGATCATCTTGAATTCCATGTCATTGAAATCCTTGATTGCATCTGCAGTGGCATGGACGGACTCAACCAGAGCCTTTTCCATTTCGTTCTCAAGGCTTGTCTTTGCGCTGGAAACCGCAATCACGGCAATGGACGCAAATGACAGAACCATAATTATAAGCGTGATAAAACTTATCCTTAATCTAAGACTTTTCATACCAGATATTATACACCAAGTTTTTATTTTAGGGAAACAAAATCTTTAAAAACTCCAAATCGGACTGTTCAGCCTACTCTTTCCATGGGAAAAGATAATTCTTTATGGTGCGTTTTCCCAAAAGCTTCTTGTCATTGACCAAAAGCTCAGCCCAAGGCACGTCCTTACGCTGATCCTTGGTCATTCCCGGGTTCACTTCATACCAGTCATACTTGTAGAGCCTGAGCCTAAGCGCATTGGTAGCCGTAAGCTGCATGCCGGAAAGCCCCGGAATAAGGCCGAGCGAAAAAACGGAAACCGCAAGATTCACGATATTCACGAAAGTGACGCCGATGGAAAACCATGCGTTGTCAAAGAAGATTATGTATGATTTCTTGAGGCATTTCCTGAAATTGTTGTTCATAAGGTTCCTGACCGGGATAAACCACTGCAATGCAAAAAGGGAAATAAGCTCAGCCCAGATTACGAGCAGCATAAGAAAAAGCCCGAGAAAATTCATGCCCGAACCGTCAACCGGAAGCCACATCTGAAAATAATAAGGTATGCTGACTATGGCCACAGAAAAAAGAAATGCAACGAAAAGACCGTAAAGAACCCCGTCCTTTATGCATGATTTTATGTTCCCGAAATATTTTTTGAGCTTTGCCTGCTCGTATTTTGAAACGGCCGCACAGTTTTTCCCCTCTGCAAAAAC
>JAFOTA010000125.1 GCA_017421145.1 Treponema sp. | reverse complement strand
GTGCAAAAAAGCTTCAGCCTGCTAAGCAAGCGGCAATTGAAGAAGCCAAGAAGATTCTTGGTGAATATGAAGATTTCATCTTCGTTGACTATCGTGGACTTACAGTGGAGCAGATTACAAATCTCCGTGGAAAGCTTCGCGAAAAGAATGCAAGCCTTAAGGTTTTCAAGAACAACTTTGCAAAGATTGCTTTCGATGAAATGAAGACTGAAGGCGTTGCTGACTATCTTTCTGGACCGACTGCAATTGCTCTGGTTAAGGAAGATGCAAATGAGTCTGCAAAGATTCTTTTTGAATTTGCAAAAGATGCTCCTGCATTGGTTGTAAAGGGTGCTTACGTTGAAAAGGAAGTCTTGGATCAGGCAAAGATCGAAGCACTTTCAAAGCTCCCTGGAAAGAAGCAGCTCATCGCAATGCTCATGTCTGCAATCAACGGTCCTGCTCGTCAGCTTGCCGCAACATTGCAGGCTTATGTGGAGAAACTCGAAAAGGAAGGTCCTGCAGCAGCAGCTCCAGCCGCAGAGTCAGCTCCAGCACCTGCAGAGGCATAATCGGGCCTCGTAAAAAATTAAAAAACAGGCATAAAAAGAACATGATTTCTTTGCTTGCCTGATGATGCTGTAAAGGCATCAACCACAGTTAGGCTGCATAGCTGTCGACTATCTGTGGATACATGTATGTAGGGAACGGAAGACAGTTGTCTGACCGCTACAACAAAAAAAACATATTTTATATGGAGAAGATAATATGGCAGCTCTTACAAATGATGAAATTCTCGAAGCAATCGCAAACATGACAGTTCAGCAGGCAGCTGATCTCGTAAAGGCAATGGAAGAAAAGTTCGGCGTTACAGCCGCTGCTCCAGTTGCTGTTGCTGCAGGCCCGGCCGCTGGTCCAGCTGCAGAAGAGCAGACTGAATTCACAGTTACTCTTGACAGCTTCGATGCTGCTAAGAAGATTGCCGTTATCAAGGTTGTCAAGACAGCTCTTAACTGCGGTCTTGGTGATGCAAAGGCAAAGGTTGAAAGCGCACCGACAACATTGGTTGAGAACGTATCAAAGGCTGATGCTGACAAGCTCATCGCTGACATCGAAGCAGCCGGTGGTAAGGCAAGCAAGAAATAATTTGACCGGTCCGGAGATTTTTCCGGGCGTGCGGTTGTCCGGTGAACTGCTTTTGCGGGGATCCGGATTGTTTGCTTGAATGCAAATGCAATAGAGTTTTTTAAGCTTCAAGAAACAGCTTCAAAAGGGCATGTTTTTTGAGGCTTTCTGCGTCATAAAACAAATATGCGGAAACGGTTGACGCGGTTTTTGCATGGACTCTGTTTCGTGTGCTGAACAAAGTTTTTGTTTGTAGCAGTTACAGGGTACCGAAAGAACCCCAAAGAGGTAACAATGTTCGCGAAGACAAAAAAAATCGAACGTAAGTACATCGGAAAGGACATCCAGGATTTCATGGAGCTTCCCGATCTTATTGACATCCAGCTTTCATCATTCGAAAGTTTTATCCAGAAAGAGCGCCTTGATAAAGGTGAACCGCTCTTGGACCAGGGACTTGAGGCGGTATTCAAATCTACATTTCCGATCGAAAGCCCCAACGGTGATGTGGTTTTGGATTATGAAAGATATGTCCTGGATGAAGATAACATCAAATACAGCGAACTTGAATGTAAAAAGAAGGGACTGACCTATCAGGTAGGAATCAAAGCCTTCATCAACATGACATTTAAAAGCGACGGCCACATTTTCCAGAAGGATGTATACATCGGAAACATTCCTTTGATGACCGACCGCGGAACTTTTATCATAAACGGAGCTGAGCGCGTAGTAGTCAGCCAGATTCACCGTTCTCCGGGCGTTATTTTCAAGAAGGAAAAGGGAATCTGCTCTAGCCGCATCATACCATACCGCGGTTCATGGCTTGAGTTCGAAATCGACCAGAAAAAGACAGATCTCATCTATGCAAGGATTGACCGCAAAAAGAAAATCCTCGCTACGATCCTTCTGCGTGCATACGGATATTCAACCAGAGAGGAAATCATAGACTGTTTCTATAAATCAGAAGAAATCTCAGTGCCGGCAAAGGCTGAAGACAGGGAAAAGCTTGTCAACAAAGTGCTTGCACGTGCAGTAATGGTGAAGGATGAGGCTACCGGTGAAGAGAAAAAACTTTTCCGCGCCGGAACCAAGCTCCATCCGCACGACTTGGACGACCTTGCAGCGAACAAAGTGGAGAAAATCACCGTCATAGTATTCGACACAAGGAAGAACAAGAACAGCGATACCGAAAAGAACGAGTCCCTTGACAGCATGATCATCATCAACTGTTTTGAAAGGGAAGAAATCCTCTACGCAAAGGAAGGTCAGGAAATCGTTGACGAGCCGAGCAAAGAGGATTGTATCTCAAAAGTCTACTCAGCGGTGCAGCAGGGTGAACTTGTTACGGTTGAGCAGGCCGAAAAAGATTTGAACAACTGGTTCTTCAATGACCGCCGCTATGATCTGGGACGTGTCGGACGCTACAAGCTGAACAAGCGTTTCGGATACACACCGGAAAAAACGGAGCTTACCCTTGTAAAAGAAGATATCATCAACACGATCAAGAGGCTGATTGAAGTCTATAACAATCAGGATCTTTTGGATGACCAGGATCACCTTGGAAACCGCCGCGTTCGTTCTGTCGGTGAGCTTCTTACCAACCAGTTCAAGACTGCGTTTGCAAGGATGGAGCGCATTGCAAAGGAACGCATGAGCATGAAGGAAATCGATACCCTGAAGCCTGCCGACCTTATTTCAAACAAGCCGATCATTTCAGGCGTAAAGGAATTCTTCGGTTCATCACAGCTTTCACAGTTCATGGATCAGTGCAACCCGTTGGCGGAACTTACTCACAAACGCCGTCTCAACGCTTTGGGACCGGGTGGTCTTTCACGTGACCGCGCAGGATTCGAAGTCCGCGACGTACACTGGACCCACTACGGACGCATGTGCCCGATCGAAACTCCTGAAGGTCCGAACATCGGTCTTATCGTTTCATTGGCTATTTTTACGCGCATAAATGATTACGGATTCCTTGAAGAGCCGTACCGCAAAGTCGTTGACGGAAAGGCGACGCAGGAAGTCAAGTGGCTTGACGCTACCGAAGAAGATGAAGTATACGTCGGTCAGGTGACTGAAGGCATGAAACCGGACGGATCTTTCCCGACCGAGCTTATTCCTAGCCGCCACCGCGGAAACTATCAGCCGCGCCCTGCAAAGGACATCCAGTACATGGACGTTTCACCGCGCCAGGTTATTTCAGTTTCTGCATCCCTTGTTCCGTTCCTTGAGCATGACGATGCAAACCGTGCTTTGATGGGCTGTAACATGCAGCGTCAGGCAGTTCCTCTTCTTTTCCCGGAGCCTCCTCATGTCGGTACAGGAATGGAGCGCAAGACCGCGATGGATTCCGGCGTTCTTGTCAAGGCAAAGCGCGACGGAGAAGTGGTCTGGGTAGAAAGCGACCTCATCAAAATCAAGCCGGCGGGAGTCAAGGGCGGTGCTCTTGATGAATATCCGCTCCTCAAATATCAGAAGAACAACAGCGATACATGTAACCATCAGAGACCTACCGTGCAGGTCGGTGAAAAGGTCAAGAAAGGCGATGTAATTGCAGACGGACCGGGAACATTCAACGGAGAGCTTGCGCTTGGCCGCAACATTCTCGTCGGATTCGTTCCGTGGAATGGATACAACTATGAGGATGCCGTCCTTATCAGCCAGAGGGTCGTAAAGGAAGACATGTACACTTCAATCCATATCCATGAGTTTGAGGTCGATGTCCGCGAAACCAAGCTCGGTATGGAAACGGTCACTCGTGAAGTTCCCAACCAGCCTGAAAGGATGCTTGACAACCTGGATTCCAACGGTATCGTACACATCGGTGCGAAAGTCCATTCAGGAGACATACTCGTCGGAAAGGTCACTCCTAAGAGCGAAACCGAAAATACACCTGAGTTCAAGCTTTTGAACGCAATCTTCGGTGAAAAGTCAAGGGATGTCCGCGATACTTCGCTCAAGCTTCCACATGGAGTGCAGGGTGTCGTAGTCGGAGTAGAGCAGCTTACTCGCAAAGAAGGTGATGAGCTTCCTCCTGGAGTCAGCGAAAGAATAAAGATTTTGATTGCGGACAAGAGAAAGCTGGTCGTCGGAGACAAGATGGCCGGCCGCCACGGAAACAAGGGTGTCGTTGCCCGCATTCTTCCGGTAGAGGACATGCCGTATCTTGATGACGGAACTCCTCTTGACGTTTGTCTGAATCCTCTTGGTGTTCCATCCCGTATGAACATCGGTCAGATAATGGAATCCGAGCTTGGACGCGCAGGAAAAGTTCTCGGTGAGTTCTATGATTCACCGGCTTTCCAGACACCTTCACAGGAGCAGATTGCAGAAAAGCTTGCGGAAGCCGGTCTTTCAAAGGACTGCCGCCAGATGGTGCATGACGGATATACAGGTGAATATTTCGTGAACCCGATTTTTGTCGGCGTAATCTACTTCATGAAACTTCACCACTTGGTCGATGACAAGATGCATGCCCGTTCAACAGGACCTTATTCTCTGGTCACTCAGCAGCCGTTGGGAGGAAAAGCCCAGTTCGGAGGCCAGCGTCTTGGAGAAATGGAAGTATGGGCATTGGAAGCATACGGTGCAGCCAATACTCTCCAGGAAATGATGACAATCAAATCCGACGACATGAACGGACGCTCAAAGGTCTACGAAGCAATAGTCAAGGGTGACCCAAGCGCTCCGATCGGTGTGCCGGAATCATTCAACGTTCTTGTGCAGGAACTCCGTGGTCTTGCGCTCGACTTTACGATTTATGATGACAAGGGAAAGCAGATTGCCCTTACCGAACGTGACCAGGAACTGATCGACAAGCAGGGTGCTGGTTTTGATAAGGAGGATGAGAATGCGTGATATTCAGGATTTTGCAAGCCTTAAGATAAAACTGGCTTCCCCGGAAAACATCCGTGCCTGGTCATACGGTGAAGTAAAAAAGCCGGAGACGATCAACTATAGGACACTCCGCCCTGAGCGCGACGGTCTGTTCTGTGAAAAAATATTCGGAACCACAAAGGAATGGGAGTGCTACTGCGGTAAGTTCAAGAGCATCCGCTACAAGGGTGTGATCTGCGACCGCTGTGGTGTTGAGGTAACGCACTTCAAGGTACGCCGTGAAAGAACCGGACACATTGAGCTTGCCGCACCTGTAAGCCACATCTGGTACTACCATTCTACTCCGACACGCATGGGACTTCTTCTCGACCTGCAGATGAGCCAGCTCCGCAACATCCTGTACTATGAAAAGTACATCGTGATTGATCCGGGCAGCACTACTCTCGAAAAGAATTCTCTCCTGACCGAAGATGAGTACCTAAGCGCAAAAGAGCGTTACGGCGATTCATTCCAGGCCGAGATGGGTGCAGAAGCAATAAAGATTCTCCTTGAAAACCTTGACCTTGATTCAGAGGCTGAAAAGCTCCGCAACGTAATGCGCGAAAAGGGAAAGAAAGTTGACAAGAGAACCCTCAAAAGGATTGAGATAATAGAAGATTTCCGCCGCTCAGGTAACAAGCCGAGCTGGATGATTCTCGACGTAATCCCGGTCATTCCGCCGGATCTGCGCCCTATGGTACAGCTGGAGGGTGGAAGGTTCGCCACATCAGATTTGAATGACCTCTACCGTCGCGTAATCAACAGGAACAACCGCTTGAAGAGGCTTGAGGCGCTTTTTGCTCCGGACATCATCATCCGCAGCGAAAAACGTATGCTCCAGGATGCAGTGGACGCTCTTTTTGACAACAGCAAGAGAAAGACCCGCATGATCAGGGGTGCTTCAAACAGGCCTCTCAAATCAATATCAGATCTTCTCAAAGGAAAGCAGGGACGTTTCCGCC
>JAFOTA010000124.1 GCA_017421145.1 Treponema sp. | reverse complement strand
GCCCACTGGTTGTAGATTCCTCCGGTTATTGTGTTTCCGTCCTTGTCGAGGACCGTATCCATCATGCGGCAGTATCCGGTTGTGCTTACGTCCCTCAGGTTGAAGCGGAAGTATTCTATGTCGCTGCAGAGAATCTTTGTGTTGTTGCTGTTGTAGCGTACCTGAACCGTAACCCAGCGTGTATCTGCCTTAGCCGTGCAGCCACAGCAGTTTGAGATTACATCATTTGCGTTGTAAGCAAGACCGTGCAATGCGGTGTTTGTAGTCTTTATGTTGTCAAGTCCCAATGTGTTATTGTAGGCAAAGTTCAGGAAGTCTTCGAGCTTCCATGTGTCCAGCACTGCGACTATCTGATCCGCAAGAGCTTTGCTGTATGTTCCAGAACCCGATGCAGGAAGGCTGATCGTGCCGTTGCTTACTGTTGCACCATGTGATATTGCGTCATCAATGTCAAATCCGACCTGATATGAGAGGTAGAGTTTTCCTTTGCTGTATGCGGAATCACCCCTTATATCATAGCTTCCGAACCAGTATGTTTCATTTTCTACGCTTCCGTATGTGTAGGAGTTGTCTGCATTTTTTGTCGGCGTTGTTGATCCGTAGTTTATGAGGTGCTGCCTGAACACTCCCGTTCCTGTCGTGGAAATGTTCTCTGATTTTCCGTCAAAGTCCCATCTTATTGTGTAGTACTTATTGTTTGTTCCATGATAGAAAGGAATGACGTTTCCGCTGCTGTCATAATCCAACGTGAGCCATGTTCCATAGAAATAATCTTTTCCGAATGTCCTGAGAACATCACAAGACGTGAATATCACGCCGACCAAAGCTAAAAGCCCTGCGGCAAGCCCGGCAAGTTTTGTAGTCTTTTTCATATTCTATCTCCTCTTAGTATATAGAATCTAATACCTACAGTATACAATGAGAAAGCTAAAAATTCAATTAAAGTTACAGTTTTTGAGTGTTTTTAGAGAATATTTTTCAGCTTTTCCCGAGGTATGAAAGCGAGAAGTCAAGTTTCCTTGATCGTGCGCTCATTACAAGACCCAGTGCGGCCGCGTTCGTAATGTATGCGGATCCTCCGTATGAAACGAAAGGAAGCGGAATACCGGTACAAGGCATGATGCCCATGACCATTCCTACGTTTATGAGGAAATGGAAGAAGAAAAGCCCCAGAACCCCGGCGCAGATGTTCAGTCCGTATGAGTCGTTGATAGTGCGCATGGTCTTTATGATTCTCAGGAGGATTGCAAGGTATGCAACGAAAAGTACCATGCATCCCAAAAATCCGCTCTCTTCTGCAAGGATTCCGAAAATGAAGTCCGTACTCTGCTGAGGAAGGAAGCGGTAATGGCTCTGCGTTCCCATGAGATACCCTTTTCCGCTGAATCCGCCTGAACCGATCGCAATCTGGGAGTTTATGATGTTCCATCCTGCATCTTTCGGGTCAACGTTCGGGTTAAGGAAGATTATGAGACGCTTGATCTGGTATTCCTTAAGGACTTTTCCGAAAACGAGCGAGCCTACGAGGCCAAGGAAGATTATTCCTGACACGTACGTAATCCAGTAGAAATATGATTTTTTCAGGAAAATGAATCCCAAAAGACCCATGAGCGTTATTACAGCCGATGCCGCGATAAGCACCATGAAAAGCTTTTTGTTCGTGAGAAGCTTTATTATAGGAACGCTCTTACCGTAGATGTATGTTTCCCAAAGCGGAAGAACCGTGAAAAGAATGATGAGCGCACCTGAAAAGAAAAGCCCGGCCACGTATCTTATCGGGATTCCTGCAATCAGGCACATGAAAAGGAAAATCGGGATGAAAACCATTGCCGTACCGAAGTCAGGTTGAAGAAGAATCAGTCCGAGCGGTATTGCAAGAAAAACGAGCGAAAGGGCAAAACGTTTCTGAGGCTTGTCCTTCTTTGATTTTTCAAGATACCATGCAAAGAACAAAATATAGATGATTTTTGAGAATTCCGACGGCTGTATGAAAACTTTTCCTATTTTAAGCCAGCTGCGCGCATTGTTGAGGGTTGCACCGAAAAACGGCGTAATGACAAGAAGCACGAGTATTGCCGGAACGATGAATTTTATATATCTGATTGTCCTCTTGTAGTTCAGGAGCGAAACCACAAGCATCATGACGAATCCTACCGAAGCCCATATAATCTGCTTTATGTGGTTGGTGTTCTGTATGTAGCCCGAAGAGTCAATGCCGGAAGAATATATGTATGCCACGCCCATTACGGTAAGTATGAGCACGCAGATGACAATTATAAAATCGAATTTTTCAAGCGGTTTGAATTTCATTATTCCTGCCTCTCCGTCAATACAGTCTGCTGAGCCGATGAACCTGAAAGCTTTTCGTCCATCCATGCAAATCCGAGTTCCCTCATTGATTCCGCATAAGTCTGGTTTTCGAAGATTCCCTGTATGACCACGTTGGTTGCGTAAGGTGCCCACCATTCCCACTTGTTCACGGCTTCGACCAATGTTGCGACGACCACCTGATCTTCAACCGGTGCATCGAAAGGCGCATATGCGATCATCCATGAGTGCCAGTGGTTGTCCGTGCGTCCGGCTTCTGCAGTTCCGGTTTTTCCTGCAATCTTGATTTTCTTGTTTCCCATCGGATATGTTGCTGTTCCGTCTGTAATCATGTAGCGGAGGTAGTTCTGCACTGTTGTCCATACCGAGCGTTCGACCGTTGACTGATGCAAAATTTCCGGTTCCGGGCTGCTGATTACTGCATTGGTGTTCGGATCCCTTATTTCCTTAAGGAAGTGAGGCTTGTAGATTATTCCGCTGTTGCAGACCATTGCCATCATGTCGGCTACGTGAAGCGGCGTTACAAGAAGGTCTCCCTGACCGATGGAGATGTTCATTGTGTCTCCGTCCGTCCACTTGACTTTCTTTTCTTTTTCCTTCCACTGTGCAGTAGGAACGAATCCCTTTGTCTGTGAAGGAAGGTCAACTTCAAGCGGCTGACCGTATCCGAATTCCGTTGCGTATGATGAAATGACGTCTACGCCAAGATAGTCCCTACCGACAACCCAGTAATAGATGTCGCATGACTGTGCGAGCGCATTTTTGAGGTCAAGCTTTCCGTGGCCTGTCTTTAAGTGGCAGTTCCATGTCCTGTCTCCGAAGAAGACGTTTCCAAGGCAGTTTACGGTTTTGTCAACCGGGAATTTCTTTTCCGAGATGATTGCCGTGGTCATTATTGTCTTGAACGTCGATGCCGGAGGATATGTTGCGCTTACTGCACGGTTCAAAAGAGGATTGTTCGCCGTTTTTAGGAGGCGGTTGTATTCGCTTGCCGAGTTTTCCGTTGAGAATACGTTGGAATCAAAGTATGGATATGAAACCATGGCAAGTATTTCACCGGTTGCAGGCTTCAGGACGACTATTGCGCCTACCCTTTCTCCGAGCGCTTCTTCAGCAAGTTTCTGGATCCTTGTGTCGATGGTCAGGACGATGTTGTTTCCCATCTTCGGTTCCTGGATTATAGGCTTTTCGTCGATGTAGCGTCCCCTGGCATCCCTTACGCGCGTTTCAGAACCAGGCGTTCCCTGAAGAATTTTGTCGTACTGCTTTTCAATGCCTGCCTTTCCGATGACGTAATTGCTTCCGTATCCTTCGTTGTTCATAAGCTTAAGCTCTTCGGTAGAAATGTTTCCTACGTATCCGAGTATGTGGCTTATGGAACCTGTCTCCTTGTACGTGCGGATAGGCTTGTTCCTCCATGACACGCCGGGGAGTTCGTTTATGTTTTCCGCAATGTTGCTGATGACTTCAAGAGGAACGTTGATCTTTACTTCTATAGATGTATATTCTTTTCTGTGTCCTGCCGTCTTTTTGTCGATCGTGCTTTTTGTGATTCCGAGATAGTCTGCAAGCTTTGTAGCTACGGTGTCGTACTGTCCTTCCGGGATTTCTGCAGGGCGTATTTCAACCACGAACGAGTCTGTATTTACTACGATAGGCTCTTCTGCATCCCTTGCGTATATTTCTCCGCGCTGTGCATCAAGTATCGTAGGACGGCTTGTCATTTTTACGGCACGCTGGGTCCAGTATTCACCGTTACCGATCTGCATTGAATAAAGGTGAAGCGCATATATGATAAAGACTGCGATTATGGCTATTTTCAGGATTATGAGCTTCAGGTTGAGTTTTCCTGCGTCACTTCCTCCGCCGTTCAAGTCAGAAATATTCATTTTTTATCCTCCCGCTCTTTTCCCAGATGACATTAGGCTGCTGATTCAGGCTTAAGAACGATGGCTTTTTTGAACAGACCAAGGAATTTGAAGATTACCGGCGTAAGAATCATGTTCGCGCATAACTCGAAAAGGAAAAGCCAAGAAAAAGGATTGTACCGCATGATTGAAGTCGGATACAGATATGAAAGCACGAAAAGAAGGAATGCTTTTGCGAGCGTTGCAACTACACCGAGAATGGCCGGTATGATGATTCCGTCTGTGCTTATCGTTTTGTTGAAAAGCCCCGTGACGTAGCCGATTGCAGTCCTTATGAGACAGTTGAGTCCGAACGGCCCCGCACTCAGGAAATCGAGGAAAATGCCGGAGAAAAAACCGGTCACCTCACCCATCAGCTTTCCGTTCTGCATTGAAAAATAGAGGACGCAGATAAGGCTCAAATCCGGTATTGAAGGAAGGACGGCAATGTTGGACAAAATGGCAGCTTCAACGATGGCCGTACAAAGCAAAATAAAAACGCTAGTCAAGAAGGATTTGATCATTTTCTTCCACCTCTACTTCCGGCATGATTATCGGGGCTGCCTGCGGTGCAGACTGTTCTTCAGTTTCAAACGGCATGCGGTCGTTACCCATTGAAGGATCGACTATGAGGACTGTTTCCAGCCTGTTGAAGTCAAGCACCGGAACAAGCTCTATGTCAAGCGATGAATCATAGTCAAGTTCGTTGATTTTCGTGATTGTCGCAACAGGAACGTCCCTCATGTAGTTTCCGTTTTCACCGGAAGTCACTACAACGTCACCGTAATTGAGCTGGTTTTTTGACCTTTTGTTGATGTAGCTCATTGAAAGCGGCGCGTCAATTCCACCTCCGCCGGATATGATTCCAAGTTCGCGCGTTGTTTCTATGCGTGCTGAGATATTGCTCTTGCTGTCGTAAATCGGCATGATCTGGCTTGTTGAAACGCCGACCGTAACGACCCTGCCCACTACTCCGACGTTTCCGTCCTGTATGGCTATGACCGGCATGCCTTTTTTGATTCCGTCCCTGACTCCCTTGTCCACCGTGATTACGGAATAGAGGCTGTTTGGATCCCTTCCAATAATCTGGGCGACGAAGTTCTTGTAGTCAACGGACGTTGCAAATGCAAGCTGCTCGCGCAAAAGTTCGTTTTCTTTCCTTATATCTACGTTGTTCCTTTTGAGGTATTCGTAGTCGGCAAGTTTTTCCTTAAGCTCGTCATATTCTTTTTTCATGACGAAAAGGTCACGCACGTTCGATATGGCTCCGGTAACTCCGTCGGCCACGTTGTGCGCTCCCATCTGCACTGCCGAAATCGCTGAAAAACCGATGCTCTTGAAATTTATGAGGAATCCTCCTGCAGAAAATCCGAGCATGATGCCGCTGAAAAGGATGAGGACAATGAGTACGACTTCGGGTAATTTAAAGAAAAACTTCGTCTTCATTTCTATCGTTTCTAGCTGTTCAGGCTGTCATAAATCGAAGAGTTGGAAGACATGTCCTTGAACAGTTCGAATGCCTGTCCTGCTCCGACCGCAACGCATTCAAGTGGTTTTTCGACAAGAATGACAGGAACGCTCGTTTCCTTTGAAATAAGCTTCTGAAGTCCCTTGAGCATGGAGCCACCGCCCGTCATGACGATACCGCGCTCAACGATGTCTGCGGCCAGTTCTGGAGGAGTACGGCTCAAAGACATCTTGATTTCTTCGACGATCTTCGTGATAGGCTCTTTAAGGGCATCCCTTACTTCAACTGAGTCTATTTCAAGGCGGCGCGGAAGACCTGTGATGGCATCCGTTCCCTTTATTTCCATTTTTTCGATGTTCTTGTCTGCCGTTGCGTTTCCGATTTCAATCTTGAGGCGTTCTGCAGACTGCTGACCTATGATAAGGTTGTGTACTGCGCGGACATGCTTCATGATGGCTTCGTCGAATTCGTTTCCACCAGTGCGGATTGAGCTTGTGATAACCATACCGCCCAATGAGATTACAGAAACTTCCGTAGTACCACCGCCGATGTCGCAGACCATGTGTCCTGCCGGTTCATAGATTGGAATCTGTGCACCGATTGCAGCTGCAAGGCTTTCTTCGATTACGTTGACTTCCTTTGCACCTGCTTTGAGGGCTGCCGCAACTACTGCATCACGCTCGACCTGGGTGACGCATGAAGGGATTCCTATTTTCATTCTTATGGATTTGAAAAGCCTGTGCCTGGGGATTATTTTCGCAAGGAAGTACTTTATCATTTTTTCAGTTGCATCGCTGTTGGAGATAACGCCGTCAACGAGAGGCCTGATTGCAACGATATTACCAGGAGTTTTCCAAAGCATACGCTTGGCTTCCGCACCTACAGCCACCACGCGGCCGGTGCCCTTTTCTTCTGCGACAACAGAAGGTTCGTCAATAACAATTCCTTGTCCACGGACATAAATCAATGTGTTACAAGTACCAAGATCGATACCTATGTCTGTTGTAAAGTTGTCCAAGAATCCCATATATGCTTCCTCCAAATCCTATTATATCGAATTTCCAAAATCTTTTTTAATGGAGCTGCGCTCCTTTTTATCCATGCCGGAAAGCTACTTGCTTTCGGACAGCTTGGTTCTTGCGCCTCTGTGCCTTGGCTGATAGTTGAGAACTTTTCTCCACTCAGCGCGGGCTTTTGCAAAATCACCCTGCTTTTCATAGACCAAGCCCAACCCATAATAAGCATCGGCAGAACGCGGGTCTTTTTGCAGAATCTCGTTGAATTGATTTTCCGCTTCTTCGTAGCTTCCTTCGTCAAGACAAATCTGTGCAAGGAGAAACGTGCTCTTCATCAGAAGCTCGTCGCTCTGTGTTATCGTCTTAGCTCTCTGAAGGTACTGCTTTGCCGCACCCTTGAGCGTTGGATCAGGTTTTGATTCAGGATCGGAGCTTGCCTTGGTGTACCAATCCCAGTATTGCTCGGCGATCGAAAGGAAAAGTGTGTCAGATTCGCCCCTTGTTCCTATGGCCTGGGAAAAAGCTTCTATGCTTTTCTGAGTTTCTCCGAGGGAAACATAGCTGAAACCAAGGTATTCAGGAATGTCATCGGCCTCAAAACCGTCGTCGCGGCATTTAGTCAGATATTTTATCGCAAGGTCGGCATAGTAATGGTCTTCTTTGTTCGCCGTATCCTTGTAGTAATAGCTTCTTCCGAGCATGTATTCAATCTGGGGAACGACTTCCGGCTTTGCATACTGGAGCGCAATCCTCAGGTTTATGATTGCCTCGTCAAGAAGGTTCTGCGCCTCTGCATTGTCCGTCTTTGACACGGCAAGCATGAAAGCGCTGTATCCATGGAAAGTACGGGCGGCATTCTGGAGGAAGTTTTTTTCAAGGATTGCTGCGGAAGTTTCATAGACCTTCTTGTAATCTTTCTCTTCCCACTGCTTGTATAAGGAAGAAACGGTTTCCTCTGAATGATATTTCTTCAAAAAATGATTATAGGAGAATTTTGCAATCAAAAAAAGAAGCCCTGCCGCAACGACGATCAACGCTATGCGGATAATCAGGAACTTTCCTTTTCTTCTGACAGTATTAGAATTTCTATATTTTCCCCTCTTCATCAGTTCACCCGTTCAATATCAAAAAATAAAAAGGATACGGTAAGCCGGGTTCTGGCACCTTCTTTCGAAGGCTCGGTCATCTATCCGCAGTACCGGTTGCCCGGCACCTCCAGCAATCTACCCGCAGTGTAAGCCCGGAACGGCAAACTGCTACATGATCTTGCTCCAGATGAGGTTTGCTTATGCCGTTTATGTTGCCAAAAACGCGGTAGGCTCTTACCCTGCCTTTTCACCCTTACCTGAAAATTCAGGCGGTTATTTTCTGTAGCACTTTCTGTCGGTACATGGAGTTATGCCAGTTTAGGACAAGCCATTTAAGGCAACTTTCCATTTCCGCCCGGTTGTTATCCGGCATCTTTTCCGGTGGAGCCCGGACTTTTCCTCACGGACAGGAGCTATCATCAGCGGCGGCCCGTGCGACCAAGTATCCTTTGAATATCAAAAATCAAAAAACAAAATCCCGTTCAGGAAATCGTTTCATCAGATTGACGAATAGTCATCACCAAGACCTTCATCATTTGAATCTGAATAGAAGTCCTGTGATTCTTCGTCATCATCGTCGCCTGCAAGGGAACCGGCTTCTTCGGTCGGAATGAAGTTCTCCTCTTCGTCCTCATCGATTTCTTCGTAATAAAGGACGCGGCTGCAGTACGGGCAGAAATAAATCTTTCCGTCGTTTTCCTTGAATGTATGGTGCACGTCGTTTGCAAACTGAGCCGGAAGAATCATGTTGCATCCTGTGCAAACGCTTCCGCGCACGGCGACAATACCTTTTGAGTTGCGCATGATGATACGCTGGAATTTTGAGATGACCTCCGGGTTTGCTATTTCGTCGGAAATCTCCTTTTCCTTTTCCTTGAGGTCTTCAAGCTCCGCATTGTAGCTTTCAAGGCTTGAGTTGAGTTTTTCGCTCATTTCATTGAATTCGTCTTCAGTGAGCTTGATGTTCTTCTCTTCGTTTTCAAGGCTTTCCTGCATTTCTTCAAGGACTTTTTCCTCGCGCTGCAGCTCGTGCCTTATGCTTGATTCCTTTGCCTTAGCTTCGTTGATGAGCTTGTCAAGGATTTCATATTCACGGTGCGTCGTTGTCGCATCCAT